>NZ_ABOX02000007.1 GCF_000172555.1 Pedosphaera parvula Ellin514 | reverse complement strand
TCTATAGTCATTAGTTAGGCCGCTTGGCGTGCAACTTTTTCGGGATCGCGTTGTTCAAGTATCAACATGAAAAAATACATATCACTGATTATTCTCGCGTCATTCGCGATAGTATTAGCCGGCTGTTCCAAGCATTCACCGACGGCGTCAGCACCCCGAGCGATTGACCTCGTCCAAGCAGGTAAGGACATCCAGTTTTCCGGGGGTTACGTTTTGCATGTTGCAAAGCGCGAAGGCAACTCTCTTGAAGGTATCCATGTTCTCGTCACGCCATCAGATGGGCAAACGAAGGAGATCACCGCCGATACCGGCACCATTAAATCAGGTGTAGATATTAAATCAGGTGTTGTAGATGGGAACAATTTCGAAAATCAAATAACGATTACACTTCACAACGCAAAAATCCTGAGTGGCATCACAAACTCCACAAGCGCTTTGGTGGAAATTGTGTTGCACAATTGAATATGGGACCGCCTAACCATGCGCTGGGCGCAGAAAATGTAAACCCACCCGGCCTCCACCTCGCGCACGCGGCCCAAAACTCAACCCCTCGCGCCAGCAATCAATTAAAGGTGGAATGAGGCTTCGACCGAATTCAAACCTCGTCGGTGACATTACCCGGCCCATCGAGCCAATCTGCGGACGCAGTCCACGACCTAACCACCAACCACGATTCCCGGAGCGCCGATTTCTACATCGGCTTACGAACTGATCTTTCTTCGAAAACGTGGATTGGGCTTCCGAGTGATTTCTTGTTTTCAAGTTAACTGAATTGGTTTTCAAATTCCACAGGTGATTGGTAACCCAAGGCGCTGTGGAGCCGCTTTGAATTATAGAACGTTTCGAGGTAATCGAAGATCATGAGTTTGGCCTCGCCGTGTGTGTTCGGGGGCTTGTCAAAACATTCGGTTTTGAGCGTGGCCATGAAGGATTCGGCCAGTGCGTTGTCGTAGGGATTGGCCGCCCGGCTCATGCTGGGGGTGATTTGATAATCGGCCAGTAGCGCGCGGTAGGCGCTGCTGGCATATTGTACTCCGCGATCGGAATGGTGCAGGAGCCCGGGCTGTGGAAGTCGCTCTTTTTGCGCGCGGGCCAGGGCTTCTGTCACCAAAAAGGTTTCCAGGGAGCTGGCCATGGACCAACCGACGACCTTGCGCGAACAGGCATCCAGGACGACCGCCAGATAAGTCCAGCCTTCGGCAGTGGCGATGTAAGTGATATCCACCACCCAGACCCGATTGGGCCGGTCCGGCGTCGGGACTTTGGCCAGCCAGTTGGGCGCGATGGGAAGATCATGATCGCTCTGGGTGGTGCGCGGGACAAAACGTCGTTTCTGCCGTGCCCGCAGGTGGTTTTGACGCATGAGGCGGGCCACGCGGTTTTTGCTGCAAGGCTCGCCCTGTCGTTTCAAGGCAGCATGAATGCGCGGGCTGCCGTAGGTGCTTCTGCTTTCCTTGAAGATCGGCTGGATTCGTTTTAGGAGCTTTTGATCCTGTTGGCGACGCGCCCCCTCGGGCTTGTGCTGGTGCGCGTAAAACCCGCTGCTGGTGACTTCCAATGCGTGGGCCAGTTCCTCGACCTGATAATCGGCTTTGAGAGTATTCATGAGTTGGAAGCGCCGGGCAGGTTCCCATCCGAGACAATGGCCAAGGCTTTTTTTAGAATGTCCCTTTGCCGGCGGAGGTAATCAAGTTCCTGTTTAAGCCGGCGATTTTCCCTTTGTTCGGGAGTTTCGGCAGCCAGCGTTTTGGGTTCGGAGAAGCTGCCACCTTGATTGACGCGAGCCACCCACTGCCCCAATGACCAACTGGAACAGCCCAGATCACCCGCCACTTCCCTGATGCTGCGACCAGACCGCACCAGTGCCACCGCGTTCTGTTTGAACTCAGCGTCGTAGCGCCGAGAAGACTTACCTTTCATTTCCATACCTTCCTTTCTACACCCGAAAGCCCTCTCAACAAAATCGAAGAAACCTCAAACCCAGCAAACCCAGGACGCCTAGCCCATGAATTGGTTCTCCAATTCCTCGCGCCAGCATAGTAGGTAGGGCCGCGTCACTCCGTGCGCGCCGCACTGACATGGCCAGCGATACGGGTGCCTTCCATTAGGATTACCTGCGGACGCAGTCCAAGACTCAACCATCACCCGGAGTTCCCCGCAGCGCCGATTTCCCAATCGGCTTACCTTCCAAACAATCACCATCATTCCATTAGGTCCCCAATGCCCAACGTGCTGCTCCAAACCAGCCCAGGCCGGAGGTCCGACCGGAGGCCTGGGAAAATCCCCAAAAACAATCCCCGCTTCGGCCTGCGATCTTAAACAATTCAACCCACGTAACCCGAAGCGGAATTCACGTGCGCAATCCAACGCGCCCGGATTATTCCTGCCAATATTCACTCACCTCACCTGGTTCTTGAAATATCTATATTCCTCGCCACAAAATTTTGGCGGAGGTCGAAATATTCGATGCTGCATTCAAAAAGCAGTGCCGCGATCTCCGCCTCGAGGGAGTTTCTTCTACACCCCGTTGCATGAGCTAACACAGACAAAAGTGTCTCACCTCCTGCATAGGAGTCGGAAAGATAGCTTTTAAACTCACAACTTATTCGCTTTGAGTTTACTCCACGACGGTAATCGCCCGAAAATCTCCAAATAATCCGAGCACTCCAGCCGTACGACTCTCTCCTCGGGGAGAGAATAAAAGTGAGGGGGATGGAGATGTAAACCACCACTGCCCCTCGCGCCAAGCTCCCACGCAGCTAAATTATTTTTCCAGCACAAGAAAACCTCCGACAGGCAACCGAGCACCGCATGGGAAAAAGAGAGGCCGGACTCGCATCCGACCCTGAGACCAAAATTCACAGTGTCACCAACGATCGCTCTTACGACTTCACGCGTTTGAGCGTCGCCGGGTGTTCGGGCATTTCATTGCCGTCCATGAGGGCCTTGCAATTCATCGTGACGGTATCTGCATCGTCGAACCGGATTGACAGCGCGTGCATGTGCGATTCCTTCGCGGGGTTGATGCCGCACGTGGCGTCGAAATCGAAACTGATGGACTTCTCATCCGAGGACTTGAGCTTCATGGCCGGGCGATTGCCCATCATGCAGTAATGGGTCATGGCCAGCTTACCGTTCTGGTCGTAATACATCGTGACCATCTCTTGCGGCGTGCCGGGGAAAACCCGCTCTTCGAGCACCGTGCCGCCGGAGATGAGGCGGTATTCCGAAGTCATGTCGACGGGACCGCTGCCAATGTCCACCTTGCCCTTCCAGGTGCCGACCATTTTCTTCATCTGCTCGAATTCTTTCGACGTGGCATCAGGCTTCTTTTTCGTAGGTTCATCTGCTCGCACAATCGTCGCAGCAGCCACCAGTATCAACGCCGCCCAAACAGTCATAATTCTTGTTTTCATAGTGTTCCTTTTGATTTCTGTTGTTGTATCAAGTTTGAGTTATTTATTCGACTTTCATCGATACAACGAACGAGCCGGTGGGTTCAGGACATTGGTTAGATTATTTTTTATGACAAATAGGAACTATTTAAAGCTTTTGTAATTGGCTGGTGATTAGTGCATTACATTCTGAAAATTAATTTTGGCATTCGGTATGGGACAAACAAAAAACAGATGGCTCCATGGAGGGTATCACTGCTTCAATGCCTATGTGGTCCGCGCACCCATATTGAAGGGACCTCAAAGAAATTTCTGAACCCCATGGTCCGGGGCCGCTAATGCGTGCGAAAACCTCCCAGCCCAGGCTTGGGCGTCCGCTCTATACATTCATTGAGGAAGACTGCTGAATTGATCAGACCCAGATGACTGAATGCCTGCGGGAAATTGCCAAGCTGCTCGCCCGTCAGTCCAATCTCCTCGCCATACAGCCCAATGGGGTTTGCATAGGTGAACATTTTTTCGAAGGCCAGCCGGGCTTCATCCACTCGACGAGAGACTGCCAGCGCGTCTACGTACCAAAAGGTGCACATGGAAAAGGTGCCCTCACTCCCGCGCAGACCATCGGGTGAGGCGGCCGGATCGTAACGGTAAACCAGGCTGTCGGATACGATCACGCGTTCCATTGCCTCAAGGGTTGAAACCCACTTTGGATCCCGTGCCGAGATAAAATCAACCATTGGCATGCGCAGCAACGCTGCATCCAGGACTGAGCTTCCGTTGTATTGAGTGAATGCACGCATTTTTGGATTCCATCCCGATGCCATGATCTGCTCGTAAATCTTGTCGCGCTCCGCAGTCCAGCGGGCCACCGGAGCCGGGCGGCCATGTCGCTGCACTATCCGAATCATTCGATCGAACGCCACCCAACACATCAACCGGCCATAAACAAATGGCTGCCGTCCGCCACGCGTCTCCCAAATTCCTTCATCAGGTTGGTCCCAATGGTCGCACAGCCAGTTCATGAGTGAAATCACATCACGCATGGTCTGGTCGGTCATTACGAATCCTTTCTCGTCCATCTGGTAGACTGCCAGCATCGCCTCGCCATAAATGTCCAATTGAAGTTGTTCTCCCGCCGCATTCCCAATCCGCACTGGCTTGGATCCGCGATAACCCTCGAAATGATCCAATGTGAATTCCTCAAGATCGGAACTGCCGTCAATCCGGTACATGATCGGCAACTGCCCACCTCCCGACTCAATATGTTCGTGCAGACGATCCCGCAGCCAATATCCAAAGGCCTCCTCTTCCTCGATGAAACCCAGGCTGGACAAGGCGTGAACCGAGAACGAAGCGTCCCGAATCCACGTGAAGCGATAGTCCCAATTGCGCTCCCCGCCGATCTGCTCAGGCAGCCCCGCCGTCGGCGCGGCGACCAATGCGCCCGAAGGTGCGTAAGTCATCAACTTTATGGCCATGGCCGAACGGTTGACCATCTCACGCCAGCGACCGGTATAGTTCGAGCGCGCCAGCCATGTTCGCCAGTAATTGACAGTGCCATTTAAGAGCTCTGTGAGTTCATCCTGGGGAATGCGCCGGGGACCTCCCTCGGCCGCCGATTCCAGCACAACTCCCGAAATCTCGCCCTCTCGCAAGGTCACAGTGAGTCGAACTCCACCCTCCTGTCCGGTAAAGGTATCCACATCTTCAAGCACCTTATGGCCAGGTTTGCCAACCACATGCAAGGTAAGATCACCCAACTCGCTTTCAAAAACTGCGCCTGCATCGGTGAGCTTAACTTTGTGCTTGCCCCGCCCGTAGTCAAACGCTGGATTGCACTGAATCACGAAGCTCATTTGTCCCCGGACCGCGCGGATGATCCGGACAATGCGATGGCGTTCACTGGGCGAGCGCGGGTGGTCTATGATAGGCATCAAATCTATTACTGAGCCAACCCCCGCCTCAGACATGAACCGCGTCACCAGAACTGCGGTATCCGGGAAGTAACTTTGGTGCGTGATATGATCTTCGGTTGTGGGCGAAATCTTGAAACTCCCTCCATTAGACCGGCTGAGTAAAGACGCGAAGACACTGGGCGAGTCAAACCGCGGACAGCAAAACCAGTCGATCTCTCCCTGCGTGCTGACCAGCGCGGCAGTCTGTAGATCGCCGATGAGTCCGTGATCACTGATCGCTGGGTAGGTGCTCGATGCCTCTGCCGGTTTCACAACTCTCTCGTCCCCAACGAGTCCGGCTCCTCTACCGGTGGGACGACCCGCAGTTTTATGCCTGGCGATTGCCATAAATGCCTCCAGAAGTTCGCATTGTTTATTCCACTAAATATAGCGGAACACCATTGTTCCTCGAAGTCAAATGTGGGAGCTGCAATAGGTTAATAATAATTAATCAAAATCGCTCCCTCGTTCAGGAGGAAAAGAATCAAGAAACTCTTGAGCGTGTTTCGACCCGCGGCACAGGCGCGAATTCTGGACGTGGGAGGGATGCCAAAGTTCTAACAGGAAGCGCCCACCAACAGATCACGTTGCTCAATCCTTATGAGTTGGATCGCGTTTTCCTGGCCAAGCCACTACGGCTGGCTCACCCGATAAAATCGAGTCGGATAATTTCCCGCCTGCACATCATTGAATTGAAACACTCCATTCGAGCTCTGGCTCGCTTGTCCCAACAATGTCCAGCCGCCAAATGGCAGAGCAGGGTTGGTGCTCCCAAAAACCCGATACGTGTTCGCAGGATTTCCACTAAAGCTGAATCCATACTGACCGTTGCCCAGGAATTGGCCTCCAAACAACGTCGGCACCTGCAATTCCACCGCACCCAAATCGACCTTCAAACCGGAAACGCGCAGTCCACCCAATTGGTCCAAGAACGGAGCCAAGGCACTGTCACCTGCATCCAACGCCGGACTGCCCTGCAAGAGCTTCATGGTAGAAGTTCCTCCTCCATTGTTCGCAAGCGGACCGAGCAGGGGATTGGCGAGAATCACACCCGAGTTGGTAAAACTTCCGCCGCTGTTCGTGAACGATTGCACCAGGTTCGGTTCAGTTGCGATCACCACAGCCGCCCCCCGGTTGGTCGCCGCAGTCGTATAATTAGGTCTGGCGATGACTAAATCCACACCGCCGCTACTGCCGGCCAATATGCTATTCACCATCGTTATAGTTGCGGTTCGGTTTGTGGCACTGTCATAAACGAGATTATAAACGGCGCCGCCTGCCGCCTGCCCGGCCGTCCCCCCAGCACCCGGAACTCCGGCAATTACCACATTGCTTGCCAGTGTGCTGCTGGTCAGAGTGATGGTTCCGTTAAGATTGAAAATCGCCCCGCCCAATCCACTTCCGCTGCCACCGCCTATATACATAGTGCCGGGCGGCCCCACCGCTACGAGATTCCCTCCGTTTCCTCCAGCCACTCCATTCAGGGCCAGCGTGCAATTGGTCATGCTCAAAACTCCATTATGATTGAAAATGGCTCCGCCCATCCCGGCTCCTCCTCCGCTGCCGGCAGCTATGCTGAATCCCGAGTCTCCGCCGCCATAACCACCTGCGAACGGGCCATCTATGCCGCCGCCCCCGCCGCCCCCACCTCCGCCAAATCCTCCATGTCCACCGGCACCATCTACTCCGATTGCACCTCCGACACCACCTCCGCCGCCAAAACCTCCGCCGCCCCCGCCGCCGCCTGAATAGCTTCCTATGCCCCCTCCGCCTCCTCCACCACCAATTCCGCCCCCTCCGCCTCCTCCGCCTGAACCGTCTGTACCCATGGTGTCGCCAATCCCGGTGCCTCCAGTTCCACCAAGTCCAAAGTTTCCACCCACACCTGAATTAGTGGAGTTATTCAGACAGTTTCCGCTCCCATTTCCACCAGAACTTGACGAAATGCCGACTCCTCCTCCCAAGCCATTGCTCGGGCCACCCCCTTGGATGGCTATCGCATTGTCATTGGTGCCGAAACCTCCGCCGCCACCATGCACAGCTCCTTGGCTGCCAGCAGGGATTACGGCGCCTCCGAAACCTCCGCCCCTTTGCCCCCATCCGCCTCCATCCTGTCCCATGCCCCCGCCAGCATGTCCGCCATAACTCGTTTGACTTTCGGTTCCACCATTTCCGCCCTGCGCCACGTTCCTGCTCAAAGTGACTGCATCCAAAATTAAAGTTCCCTGGCTGAAAATGGCTCCGCCCATTCCAGCGCCACCTCCGCCGCCGTTGCCTCCCAAAGCCAGGCCATTCGTCAGAGTGAGATGTCGCAGCGTTAATTTCCCTGCGCCCGGCGAATTGTAACCGACCGTGGCCGGATTGCCTGGATCAGCCCCTACGTAAAAGAAGCGCAACCGGCTCGTGGTCGTGCGTTGAATGATGGAACCGTTCCCTTCAATTGTGATGTCGCTCGCAATCGGCGGCAGCGCATTGGGACCATACCAGTAATTGTCCGGCGTGTTAAATCCATATGTCGCATTCGTGCTGAGCACAATGGTATGCGCCCCGCCGCTGGAATTTGCCTGCGTGATCGCCGCCTGCAGAGACGGACCATCCGCAGCAAAAATCACCGGACCATCCGTCTGCGCCATGACCGCGCACGGACTGCAAACCAAACCGGAAACGCAAAGTAAGGACAAAAGAAACGGAGAATGCATACACATAAACAATCAATAGTACATAGAGTTGTTAACCTTCTTCCGCGAAAACACTTCACCCGAGCGTGATTAATGCAGCCTTGCTGCCTGCAGCAAATTCACGACGGTAAAACCATTGCAATCTAGCCGCCTACAAATGTAAATCAGATTCTCAGGCCTAAGTTTTTAACTGATGAAGCACCTCTCATGCCGCACCCGAACCTCCCGCAAGTGGGGAAAAAACATACCAGACCTTTCTCCAAATCCGTCCGATATTCCCCGATGAATTGGATGAACCATCAGCTCAGAAGTAAACGAAGGGATTTGTAAATGTCACTCCAGCGCTCCAACCTTGCCCAACTCTCGGAACCGGAAACCTTCCACTGGATGGTCGGCATCGAAGACACCTTCATTGTCGAACCCTGGCCCAAAACCAACCGCATCCTGGATGAATACGAACTCACCGGTCACTACGAACACTTTCGCGAAGACATCGGCCTGATGGCTCACCTCGGAGTAAAAATGGTGCGCTACGGTCTGCCCTGGTATCGCATCAATCCTTCGGCCAATCAATGGAATTGGGAGTGGGCGGATGGGCCTATGGAGTTTTTGCTGTACCATCACATCGACCCCGTCGTCGACCTCGTGCACTACGGTCTGCCGTCCTGGATCAAGGACGCTTACGAAAACCCTGATTATCCCAAATACGTTGCCGAATATGCCTTCCGCATTGCTGAACGTTACAAAGGCCTTGTTCATTGCTACACGCCATTGAATGAACCGCGTATCACCGCATGGTATTGTGGGAAATTGGGATGGTGGCCACCACATCGCAAAGGATGGAAGGGATTCGTAAACGTCATGATCGGGGCTTGTCGCGGCATGATCCACACAGTCGAAGCGCTTCAATCCGTCGATCCCGAAATCGTCCCGGTTCACGTCGATGCCACCGATCTCTACGAATCTGCTGATCCCTCGCTTCAAGACGAAGTGCACCATCGTCAGGAAATCGTGTTCCTCGCACTCGACCTCATCAGCGGAAAGATTGTCCCCGGCCATTCTCTCTACGAATGGCTGCTAAAGTTCGGTGCCAGGGAATCCGACCTTGAATGGTTTCAGGAACGCGCAATTGATCTGGCCGTCGTGGGCATCAATCTCTATCCCATGTTTTCGCGCAAAATTCTCCACCGCTCACCGCGCCACGGATTAAGGATTCGCATGCCCTACAGCACTGAAGGAATAGTCGAGCGTCTCAGCGAGCTCTATTGGGAACGCTATCATAGTCCGCTGTTCATCACCGAAACTGCCTCGGTTGGTTCCGTGAAGCGTCGTGAACAGTGGCTGCGAACTTCCGTGGAACAAGTCAAACGTGTTCGTTCCAAAGGCATCCCGCTGGCCGGCTATACCTGGTGGCCGCTCTTTGCGCTGGTTACGTGGGCCTATCGTCAGGGCACGCATCCTCCGGCTTATTACTTAAAACAAATGGGACTCTGGGATCTCCATCCCGACATCAATGACGACCTGTGCCGGGTCAAAACCCCCCTGGTGCAAATCTACCGCGATCTCGTTGCGGGCGGATGCGACGCTGTGGGGCAATTGCAACTCCTCGAACAGAAGGTGTGATCATGTTTCAAAGTTTTTTTCTTGCCGGTTTCGAATGTGCCACAGGTTACAATGTGCATCGCGAATGGTTTGATCAAATCGCCATCACTCAACACGACAAACATGTTGATGAAGATTATCGCCGATTGCAGGAGGCTGGACTCTTTGCAACGCGCGAAGGCATCCGCTGGCCATGTGTTGATGTTCGTGGTCGCTACAATTTCGATTCCATTTTACCCTTCCTCGAAGCGGGCTGGAAACATGGCATCGAAATCATTTGGGATCTTTTCCATTATGGCTATCCGAATGATATTGATATTTTTTCAGAAGCATTTCCACGCCGCTTCGCCGAGTATTGCCACGCTACGGCCGAATTCCTTCGCCATCACCAGGAAGGTCCCTTCTTTTTTACGCCGGTGAATGAACCCTCATTTTTTGCGTGGTCAGCTGGTGACGTGGCCCGTTTCGCACCTCATTGCACCGGGCGGGCAACGGATCTGAAAATCGCCCTCGCGCGCGCCGGCATCCAGGGCATCAACGCGATTCGCAGCGTCATTCCGCAGGCTCGTATTGTGAATGTCGATCCGATCTGCAACGTGGTTGCGCCCGCCGATCGACCCGATCTTGCGGCCCAGGTTGACCACTTCAACCACGAGGCGGTCTTTGAATCATTGGATATGTTGAGCGGTCGCATGCTGCCCGAACTCGGAGGCAGTCGCGAACACCTGGACATTGCCGGCATCAATTACTATTGGACGAACCAATGGGAATTCGGCAGGGACGAACATCCGCTCAGCGACAATGATGCGCGCCGCATTTCTCTCGGTGACCTCGTGCGTCGTGTCTTCAACCGCTACGGCGGCGACCTCATGATTACCGAAACCGCCCACGTCGACGGCATGCGCCCGGCCTGGTTGAGCTATGTTGCTGACGAAACGAAAGCCTTGCTCCTCGAAGGTGTTCCATTGCGCGGAGTCTGCCTCTATCCGATCCTGGCCATGCCGGAATGGCATCTGCCCGGACAATGGACTCATATGGGCTTGTGGGACTTGGATTACGGAGAACCACACCTCCCGCGAAAAATCTACACTCCGATGCTGAAGGCGTTGAAAAATGCTCAAAAATTACATCGAGATAAACTGCGATGCGAACTGAGAAAATCGCCTGACGTCTGGATATTTGACGCTTTGGTTGGAGTTCCGGCTCATTTCTAAAAACAAAAAGGGGAGCGTTTCCGCTCCCCTTTGAAATCTGTGTGAAGTTGATTACCTGCTGCGCAGCTTGCGGAGCAAGTTCAGGATTTCCAGATACAACCAGACCAGTGTCACCAGCAGGCTGAAGCCACCATACCATTCCATGTACTTCGGTGCGCCATACTCAATGCCTTCTTCAATGAAGCCGAAATCGAGCACAAGGTTCATCGCAGCCACGGCTACAATTACCACACTGATGCCAATGCCAATTGGCGAGGAATCATGCAGATAGGGCATCCGGATGTGGAAGAAGCTCAAAATAATGGTTGCCAGATAGAGCAGGGCAATGCCGGCAGTCGCGGAAATGACCATCAACTTGACCTTCTCCGTTGCGCGAATCAGACCTGTCTTATACGCCATCAACATTCCAACCAGCGTTCCAAAAGTCAGGAACATCGCCTGAAAGGCGATGCCAGGATATGCCTTCGCAGACATTGCTGAAATGGTGCCAAGGATCAACCCTTCGCATACAGCATAAATGGGTGCGGTGTAGGGCGAAACTTGCGGGCGGAAAATGGTAACCAACGCCAGAACCAGCCCACCAACCAAGCCAAGCAAGGCCCAAGGCATTGCCTCACCACCACTGCGGAACAGACTCCAGGTAAACGAGCCAGAAGCAATGGCAAGCAATATAAGAATACCCGCCTTGTTCACTGTTCCCTGCAACGTCATGGACTCGCCGTACACCCCTGACGATGATCTGAATGCTTTCAGAGTTGGATTCGTTGTTCTCATATAATTTATTTTCTATTCCGATAAATTCTCCGCTGGCTATAACCAGCCTGTTCGCCTGGAACTGTATAGTGTTTCCTGCCCCTTGTATAGACGCATGTAAACGTATTTTTCAGGTCATCCTGTCCGGCTAAATGTTAAAAAACGTGACAAACCGGTGAAACTTCTAACACTTACTTACCTTCTTCTTTTAGAAAATGGCGTGTGAACCTCAGTGCCTGGATTGGCACATGGAAGTTGTTCGTGACTCGATTATGTCCAGGAATTTTGAATGAATCAGCCGGCTCCGGCCCGAAGCACGTCACCGATTTAGTTTTTGAGACCGAGCTTCTTCAACTTGGGGGCGATTACCATCTGACAATATGGGTTTCGGTTCTTGTTCAACCGATAATAATCCTGATGGTAATCCTCTGCGGAATAAAACTCCTGCGCCTTGGTGATTTCCGTCACAATCGGCTTCGTAAATTCTTTACCCGCTTCGGCCTTGGATTTTTCCGCAACTTGCTTCTGCGCGTCCGTGTTGTAAAAAATCGCGGAACGATATTGGGTTCCGATGTCTCCGCCCTGACGATTCAATGAGGTCGGATCGTGAGCATTCCAGAACACTTGAAGGATCTTCTCCAGGCTCGTCTTCTTGGGATCGAAAACCACGCGCGATACTTCTGCATGGCCCGTTTTGCCAGTGCAGATTTGCTCGTAAGTGGGGTTTTTTGTCTCTCCGCCCATGTAACCCGAGGTTACGGAGATAACCCCTGGTATTTGTTGAAAAACAGCTTCGGTGCACCAGAAACAACCAGCGCCAAGCGTGATCGATTCAGCGCCTTCCGGGATTTTGGGAGTAGTGGCAGACATATTGGTTTTGGTTTGCGCAGACTTCGGTTCATCCGCAGCACAATTGATGACTAGAAAACTGAAGGCCGTTAAAAGTAAAATAAAGTATTTCATTTTCTCTGTTCCAAATGCGCACGCAGCTCATCTATTACTACCTCCTATATAGCCTCTTTGGAGCGTTGAGACAAGGCCTTCCAATCTTGGCCAACTCAGCCTTGAATGTTTTTGCAATTTTCACACGTATATTCCAAGCTGTCACCATGACGCAACCGCTCGCGCTTGTATTATACGAAAAATTGCTGCCCGGCACCCAATTGGTGAACCGCCTGCACGATTCCGGCTATCGCGTCGTCACTGTTCCAGGCGTCGAAGCCCTGGTCTCCTCCGCCGAGAAGGAAAGGCCCATGCTTGTCTTTGCCGATCTCGTTTCCTCCCGCGCGAAGGTTTCTGAGGCCATTGCCAAATTGAAGCAGAATCCAACCACCACCCACCTGCCGGTGGTTGCCTTTGTGGATGAAAAGGATGTGGCTTCGCAAAACGAGGCTCGTAGTGCCGGTGCGAACCTTGTGGTTAACGAAAGCGCCTTATTGCCTCATCTCCAACATTTCCTGGACCAGGCCTTGCACATAGACTAAGAAGCAAAGCCGATAAAGTCGGTCTATGAAGGCGGCAGTTCAACCTGAGAATTTACTTAAAACTTTAACTTATTTTATCTATGTCACTTCCCACAGTTAAACTTACCCAGGGCATCCACGTGATGCATTTGTTCTATCGAATTGACCGGGCGCGCTGGGCGCAATTGGGGGCGGAAGCATCCGCTCAAAGCAGAAATAAACTGGAGGCTCTCTGTGCTGCAAACGCAAACGCCAGTCATCCACGCCTGGTCTCCTATGCCAACGTCAGTGGCAAAGCGGATTTTGCTTTCATGATTTATGCCGCTGAACTGGGTCAGGTTGCGCAGATCCATCGCGACCTCGAAGCCTGCTTTGCTCCCGGAGTGTTGCAAACAGTTTACACTTATTTAAGCATCACTGAATTGACTGAATACATGCCCACCGAGGAGGACAGCCGTCAGATGCTCATCAATCAGGAGAAGCTCACACCTGATAGTGACGCCTTTAAAGCACGCATGGCCGAGTCTGCAAAGAAGCGTGCTGAGTACGAGCAGTATCGTCTCTATCCGGAAATGCCGGATTGGGAAGTCATGGGTTTTTATCCCATGAATAAGCGTCGCAGTGGTGGCGATAATTGGTACAGCCTGGACTTCGCAGCACGCAAACGCCTTATGGGTGGTCATGCTCGTGTCGGTCGAAAATACGCTGGTCGCATCTCTCAATTAATCACCGGCTCCACCGGCATTGATGATTGGGAATGGGGAGTGACGTTGATGGCGCACCAGGTGGATGCTTTGAAAGAAATCGTTTACGAAATGCGGTTCGACGAAGTATCCGCACGTTTCGGTGAGTTCGGAACATTCTACGTAAACATACGATTGAAGCCTGCCGACTTGTGGAATCATTTGCATCTCGTGTAGGACTTTTTTACCTGTGCAAAGGAAACTTTTCTGTTAAACTGGAAGTTTTGCAAACTAATACTTGACCTTCGCAAAATAAGTTTTAGTATCCACTCTAGTTCGAGTCGTATGTTAACGATCGGCAGCGAAATTTAGGGCACTAGCTAACGTTTAGCTTGTGTCCTTTTTTGTTTAAGGCGTTTACGATTCAACATCTCAGGAGAAATACTATGGCAAGTGGTAAAGTAAAATGGTTCGATAACAAGAAGGGCTTCGGCTTCATTGCACAAGATTCTGGACAGGATGTGTTTGTCCATCACACCTCCATTCTGGGAAGTGGCTTCAAAACCCTCAACGAAGGTGAAGAAGTTAACTTTGAAGTTGTAAGCAGCGACAAAGGTCCGAAGGCACAAAACGTTCAGCGCGTTCAAGTCTAGGAATCCTCAACAGCTAAAAAAGCCTCCCGCCGAAAGGTTGGAGGCTTTTTTGTTCGCGAAATTCTCATTTTTTGTTTAGTTTTCCTCATGGTCAGTCCGCTGTTCGATCAATCTGTTCAGAGTCTTTACGTGCACGTACCTTTTTGCGCGCATAAATGTTCCTATTGTGCTTTCTATTCCGAAGCCTCGAATGGCGAGATTATCAATCGATACGTATGCGCATTAATACGTGAGCTCGAAATGGTGGCTTCAGACCTCAAACCTCGCACCATCTTTTTCGGCGGCGGCACGCCTTCGCTGCTAAATCTCCGCCAATGGGAACAGATTCTCCAAACCATGCAACGCCTGGGTTTGACCGGTGCCGCCGAGTGGACCGTTGAATGCAATCCTGCGACCGTCTCCCTGGAAAAAGCCAAATTGCTGCGCAGTTTTGGCGTTAACCGTATCTCCATGGGGGTGCAGTCGCTCGACGAAAATCTGCTCGACCGACTCGGTCGCATTCATAGTCGTGAAATGGTTTTTAAATCCTTCGACACTCTTCGGGCTGCGGGCTTCGACAACGTGAACATCGATCTCATGTTTGCCATCCCCGGGCAGACAATGAAAATCTGGCGAGATACTCTGGCGGAAGCAACTGCTCTGGGAAGTGAACACCTGTCCAGCTACGAAGTAATTTACGAGGACGACACGCCGCTCTACGCACAGTTGAAAGCCGGTGAATTCGATGTGGACGAGGCACTTGCCTGCGCCATGTACGAGGAACTGGTGACCGTCGCCTCTGCCTCAGGTTTTCATCAGTACGAAATTGCCAACTTTGCAAAACATTCCGCTGCCACTCCCAGTGATATTCCAGACCATGCCTGTCAGCACAACGTGAATTATTGGCGCGGCGGTTGTTATTATGGCCTTGGTCCAAGCGCAACCGGGAACGTGCGCGGCATTCGTAACAAGAATTGGTCTAATACGCAGATGTACTGCGAACAATTGGAGCAGGGGAAACGAGCCATTGAATCGAAGGAAGAACTGGCGCCGCTCTCACGCGCCGGTGAAATTGCCGCCTTTGGACTGCGCATGAATGCCGGCTGGCCTTTTGAAAAATTCAAGCAAGTTACCGGTTGCGACCTCCGGCACGATTGGTCCCGCGAGATGGATCAGTTGGTGCAGCAGGGATGGGGCCGGCTTGATCAATATCGTTTCCAACTTACTTCCCGGGGGCTTCGATTTGCCGACTCTGCGGCGGAGCTCTTTCTGCGTTGATTCATCCGGAATTCAACAGCTTTCCTCAAATGGAAACTTGTCGTTTCGGTTTATAGATGCAAAGTTTTCAAAGGCATGAATTCCCAATTGCTTTCTGAAATAGCCAGTCGCCTGATGCGTTGTCCGGCGGCCCCACACCACGAAGATATGGTGCGTGCCGAGGTGGAAAAAATTTGCACTGAATACCGGCTCAATTTCGCGCGCGATGCTTATGGCAACCTGCTGGTGCGATTACAAACGAACAGAGCGGTGCGTCCCTTTGTATTGGCAGCGCATCTCGACCATCCTGGATTCGAAATCATACGCCCGCTTTCAGAAAACAAATGGCACGCTCGATTTCTCGGTGGAGTAGGGGATGAATACTTCAAGCGGGGAATTCCGTTGCGACTCATGCCTGGAGGCTTTCCTGCCAAACTGGGCAGAAAACTCGGCAAGGAAAAGGAATTTGAGATTCATTCTGAAAAATTCTTCGAGACGGCTCCGCAATATGCCGTTTGGGAACTGGAAGATTTTGCTGTCCGCAAACAGCACATTCACGGACGGGCTTGCGATGATTTGGTTGGAGTTGCTTCCATTCTTGCCACGCTTATTAATCTCAAAAAATCCCGCGCCCGCGTGAACGTCATCGGCGTCATTTCGCTCGCGGAAGAAATAGGCTTCCACGGCGCACTCGTAGTCGCCAATTCAAAGGTGTTGCCGAAAAATTCTCTGGTTGTCTCTCTGGAGACAAGTCGTGAACTGCCTCCCGCAAAAATGGGTAAAGGGGTCATCATCCGGGTTGGTGATCGCACCTCTCTCTTCGACTCCGCAGCCACGCGCTTCCTAATGGAAGTGGCTGGCGAATTCAAACAAAAGCAGGCCGATTTCCAGTTCCAGCGTGCCCTGATGTATGGTGGCACGTGTGAGGCTACTGCGTACCAGGAATATGGCTTCCAAACCACCGCTGTTTGTGTCGCGCTTGGCAACTATCACAATTGTGGCGTCAAAACGAAAATTGCCCCGGAGTTCGTCAGCTTGCACGATGCCTGGAGCATGGTGGAGTTGCTCAGCTCCGCAGCCCGGCAGATGCCCAACTACCCGCAACTGGTTGGACGTCTCCGCAAACGCCTGAACAACCTTTTACACGAAGCCAGGCAACGAGTGGTTCGCAGATCCCGCAAGCAGCCTCCAAAGCGGCCTCGCGGGATTGCCGAGGTGGAAAAGTACCCGCCTACTTCAAGTTAGCCAGGTACTCCACCAGGTTGCGCAGATCCTGTTTGGAAAGCATTTTATTCAGCCCTTCAGGCATGGCGGACACTTCCTGTTGGCGTGATTGGATTTCACCCTTCTGCACAGTAATGATGCCGTCTTCGGGCGAATTCAATACGAGTTCCTTTTCACTCTCGGTTTTCACCACGCCAGCCAACGTGCTGCCATTCTTCATCAGCAGCGTTATGTTTTCGAAGCCAGGTGCGATGAGCTTGTTCGGGAAGAGGATTGATTCCAATAATAACTCCCGTGTCTGCCGCTTGCCAATGCCGGCAAGATCCGGGCCCACGACTCCGCCTTTGCTTTGGACGGCATGACAACGCATGCACGCCACTCCAGCCCGCTCGGTAAAGATTTTTTTACCCTCCTCCAGATCTCCCCCCGCCAGCACGGCGCGGTAACCTTTAATCTCGTCGTTTGCGGGCAGGCTTTCCTCGTATTTGGTCAGAGCAACATGAACATTCGTGCTGGAACGCTTCGCCGCCGCCTCCAATAAATCCAGTTGCAGTTCAGGCCGTAACTTGCCGGAGCACAATTCATCCAAACCATGAATGATTATGTTATCCGCTGCTTCGCCCTTGATTTGCGCCAATGTTGCATAAGCCGTCTGGCACAACTTCACATCCTTTTCTGTGGCGATCAGCTTTTCCAGCAGCTCTGGAGCGTTGGGCAGGTTCAGTTTTGTCAGTACCTTAACCCCCTCACGGCGCACATTATTATTTGGGTCCGCCAATGCGGAAGCCACGGCTCTGTCCAGGCGATTGTCTTTGAGATCGGCCAAGGCTTGAAGAAGTTCAATTCGAGTGGCGGGCGAGAATTGGCCTTTATGATAAAGCTCCGAAAGAATGATGCTGGCTTCATCAAGCTTCAGATTCGCTGCACAATGCGCCACGGCAACAAGTACCTTTTCGTTCTTTGTCTGGAGCAGATTGAAGAGGTAGGGACGTACCGCATTTTGGGCCACCGATTTTTCGCGGGCTGGTAGCGGTCGCCAAAGTCCCATGACTCTATCCAGGGACTGCGGAGCGGCCCAATCTGACAGGGCTTCCAAAGCCGCAACTCGCATGGAATCAGGTGAGTCGTTTCGATCCGCAAAATCCGCCAAAATTTTGGCGTGCTCGGGCTGTCCGAGCCGGAAGTTCGCATTGATTGCCCGCAACAGCAGTTGTTCGCTGGGCAAGGTGTGTCTCCAATCGCTTGTTGCGTTAACGGATTTACCCACCTTGGTGTCCGCGTCATATTGCTGCTGGATCGAAGCATGGCTCCACAAATTGCTGTGTTTCGATCCCAGTATCGCGGCTAATTCCGGCATCCCCCCGTTGATTGGCACGTCGTTGATGGCACGCGCGGCTTCCACGACCAATCTCTTTTCAGAGTCCTGTAAAAACATGCTGATCTCAGGGTTCTCCAGGCGACGCATGCAGAGCAGTGCTACGCGTCTGACGGCCGCTGACTTGTCGTGGCCTGAGGCCAAAATAGCATCCACATCACCGATGCTTAACAAAGCCATCATCCCTGCGTGTGTCAGGTACGCATCATGGTCTTCGTTTCGTCTCAGAAAATCTTTGATCGCCCCAATTGCTTGCTTGTTCTTCATCTTGCCAAGACCGTTGGCGGCAAAAAATTGCACTCTCGGGCTGGCATCCTTCAAAAGCTTAACCAGGCCGGAATAAGCTCCGCTCAAGCAAAATTCTCCCAGCTGCTTCGCTGTCTGCGCGCGCACTTCGGCATCCGCATCACCCAGCAATGGCAGCAGCGGGTTTAGTTGAGTTTCGACCAACTGCCTGCCAAACTCTTCCCCATGAGATTCCTGCCTCAGCCTGCCAGCCACAATTTGGCCAATTCCCCAGAGGGCATGCAGTCGCGCGGGTTGGGCATTTGTTTTGTTCAATGCCACGTCGCGTAACGCGCTGCTTGCACTCAGTCCTTTATCCGCCAGTGCGTATTGGGCTTCCAAACGCACCCGCATATCGGCATGGCTTAACAGGTTTGTTAACTCCTTGATCGTGAGCTTTTCCGTACCCTGGCTCAGGAGCGTCCTCACTTCCTCGGCCGCAGCGTTATTTGTCTGGGCCGGGTTATTAATGCGATAAATCCGACCCTTGTTCGGCATCTGCCATCCTTCCACCCAATCAGAAATATAAACATGGCTGTCCGGTCCGAAATCAACATCCGTTGGCCATAAGTTCCAAATAAACTTTTCGTTCTCAATGGTCTCGTACGAAGCACCTCTTGGCTTCACCGCAAACGATCGGACACCACCCGGAAAATCACACACCAGGAAATGGTTTTTGTATTTGTCAGGCAATCCGGTTCCGGGATAATAAGCCAGTCCGGAAGGCCCTTGTGAAACATAACCACTCCAGGGCAGGGCATCATCGATGTTGCCCATCCACACTTTCTCCTTGTTCCAGGGACCAAATCCGCTCATGTGTTGGTAGGAGCACCGCCAACCATAGTCCGCTCCTTCGACTACATGAATCACCCGGGAACGATCTTCTCCCGCAGTATCGTTATCATCCGTGAAAAGATTTCCATATTGGTCGAAAGCCAGTTCCTGGGGATTCCTCAAACCGATGGCAAATACCTCCATGTCGGAGCCATCAGGATTACAGCGCAAAACAGTTCCGGTATCCGGGTAGTTCAGTAATTTCCCTTCCTTGGTTTTCACCACCAACCCACGATCGCCGCTGCTCATGTAAAGCTTTCCATCCGGCCCGAGACGCAGGCCATGCAGATCGTGGCCCGTTACTCCGATGTGTACTCCAAAGCCTGTGTGCAACTTCTCGCGCCCCTGTTCTTTCTCGGAATCCAGAGGAGCCTCCAGTCGCCATAGATCAGGAATACATGCAAGCCAGACTTGCCCCTTGCGCGCCAGAATTCCCGCCGCCACTCCCGACGGCACCTGGTTGAATCCCTCGGCGAAAACGCTGGAGCTGTCGGCTTTACCAGTTCCCGACTTGTCCTGTATCACACGCACAAGCTCGGAATCCCTGGTGAGAATGCTCTGATTGGTTGCGAACGTCTTCTGTAGGAAGTCACTGCGATCTTCCACCTTGCGGAAGGATAAATCATTCAACAACCAGGGCAGGTTCTGCGTGATGTCCAAAATGGAAATGCCGTAGCGATGTGTCTCGGCGACAAAAAATCTGCCATGCTCATCAATGCTGAAGCTGACTGGATTTTGAAGCATCGGCTCGGCCGCGAAGAGTTCGGTCTTTAACCCGGATGCAATCTGGAACTTCTTCATCCCCAGTTCAGCCTGACTGGGAGGATTATTGGTCGAATGCTGGGCAGGAAGTGTCACTGGAAACACCGCGCATGCGAGGAAAACGAGCCACCTTGTGGGTAAACTCAAAAGTTGATTTGGACAATACATTGTCGCTACTATAGGGATTGATCGCGCTAATTCAAGGATAGCCAGTCACCAGTAAACTGTTCGAGAGCGATACGCTTCTATGCCTGATGCAGGGGGAGGGTGACCATAACCGTAGTAATCGCCTTGGGTGCGGAGATCATTTCTATCCTGCCTCCATGCGCCGTAACAATCCATTGAGCTATACTGAGCCCAAGTCCGCATCCTTCCACCGCGCTATTATGCGCTGCATCACAGCGAAAAAAGCGGTCGAATACCCGCGGCAACATCTCCGGAAAAATGCCCGGGCCGGTGTTGGATATTTTCAACCGGGCTTCGCCCGCCTCGGCTCGTAGTTCGATGGCCACGCTGCCATTCTCCTGATTATATTTGATGGCGTTGTCTGTGAGGTTGAGTAACAACTGGCGGAGCCGATGTCGATCTCCCAATACCAGTGCCTCATCACAGCTTTTTAACTCAATTTGTACTTTTGTGGATTGCGCCAGAATTTGTGCGTCTTCGTAACAATCCTTCACGAGATCGCTTAAACGGACCTTCTCTCGTTTCAGGGTGATCAACCCGGCATCCGCCTTGGTAAGCAGAGATAACCCGTCTACAATTTTCGTAAGTCGCTGAATTTCATCCAACTGGCTGACAATACGCTCCTTGTTCCCTGCATCGGTTCCCTCCCGAAGTGCAGTTTCCAGTTCGCCATGCATCACCGTCAGCGGCGTTTTTAATTCGTGCGAGGCATGGAGGGTAAATTCGCGTATGCGATTGAACGACTGGTCCAATCTGGCCGTCATGGCATTGAATACTTCGGTCAGTTTGTCCAGTTCATCGCCGTTTCCGGATCGGGCGATTTTTTCATGCAGGTTGCTTTCGTGAACCTTGGAGGCTGCTTCCGTGAGTTTTACAACGGGATTCATTGCCTTTCGCATCAACCACCAACCACCAGCCAAGCCTACAACGGCCGCCGGGATTCCGCACCAAAGCGCGATGCTTACGACATCCTCCGGACCGTCTTCCTCAGCAGCTTCTCTGTTGGATCCTCCTCTGGATTCAGCGCGTTCTGCCGACAACTCACGATAAGCCAGGGCAGTGATCAGGAAAGTGGAGGCAAAAAGGATGCTGGCGTACCACAGCGTGAGCCGGTTGCGAATGGTCATGACTGCTCCTTCATGACATATCCAACGTTACGGACAGTGTGCAGCAACTTGGGTTCGAATCCTTCGTCAACTTTTTCTCGAAGTCGCTTGATATACACGTCCACCAGGTTTGTGCCCGGATCAAAGTCGTAATCCCAAACTTTTTCCAAAATAGCCATTCTTCCGCAAATGCGACCCGGCGTGCGCATGAGAAACTCAAGCAGTCGATATTCCCGGGTCGTTAGTTCAAAGCTGGTTCCCCCGCGTTGCGCCTGGCGCGTGATCGTATCCAGCGTCAGATCAGCAACCTGGAGTAGAACCGACTTTGGCTCATTCGACCGGCGCCCGATAGAGCGTACGCGAGCGATAAGCTCGGCCAGGGCAAATGGTTTGGGCAGGTAATCATCAGCGCCGGCATTCAATCCCTCGACCCTTTCGTTCACTTCACCACGAGCTGAGAGCAACAGCACCGGGGTCTGATTCTTTTGCTGACGCAACTGACGCAATACGCTTAGTCCATCACGACCCGGCAGCATGATGTCGAGGACGATGGCATCGAAGGGGGTGTTGGAAGCGAGTAAGAGGGCTTCTGTGCCGTCATGAGAGACATCAACGGCGAAACTCTCCGCCTGGAGCGCCTTGCGAATAAACGAGGCGGTCTTCTTCTCATCTTCAACAACCAGTATGCGCATCAGCGTAGTTGTAACATATTAATGGCCTTTGCCAACAACTGGTCTGAAGAGCTCGTCAAGATTCTCGACCGGATTCATCGTTACTTTTTAACGAAGCCGTGGCTCACCAGTTTCAAGGTGTCGTCCTGAACAATGCCAATGTCGGGCGCGTAAATCTTTTGCTCAACGGTATCTTTCTCCAAAGGCGATGTCTCCCTCACTTTTAGACAACCCTTGAAGTCGCCTGCCGGAGTCTTGACGGTTGTATCCATGCTCAGGTTTTCTCCGCGATCCATTGCTTTTCCAGGAGCATTTTCCTGATAATACTTGTCTCCAGACTTGGCGGTTCCGGGAATCATTATGCCATACTTCGCGCCATCAATTCCCGAAAGCCACGAGCCTTCGTGGTTGGCCAGTTTCCCATTCTTATACATGTCAACATCTTCGCCGAAGTAATAAAGAGTGTGTGTTTGATTGCCTAGGGCAAAGTAGTTACGGGCCACTTCCACGAGTTGGCCGTTTTCGGTTTCGCGTTCTTCGACGACTCGTGTTTCTACATTGTCCACCTTCTTGGTTTCCTCCAATACTGTAATGGTCAGATGAACCGACTTTTTATCTTCCTTTCCATCCAACACGAGTTGGTAGCCCGGCTCCAGAACCCAAAATGGATTCCGTCCGGTGGAAGAGAATGAAGTGTCTTCAGCTTTTAGATTTTCCTTCCACTCCGCTGCGTGAAGTGAAGGGTTTGCAATCGCACCCACGATCAGCAACGAAAACAAACTTAATGCCTTGGTTCCAGATTTCATATTAAAGGTTTGTTTGTATGTGGAACGGTGCCTGCCGTCGAACAACAGGCACCGGTTCGAAAATGTGGGAGATGATTTACTTCTTCTCTTCCTTCTTATCGTCATCATCATCCTTCTCGGCCTTCTTGCCTTTCTTTTCCTTGGCCTCTTCCTTGGCTTCTTTTGCTTCGTCCTTTGGTGTTTCCACGTCGACTGCGATAACGGCACCAGTCATGGCGTCCACATTCACTTCAGTGATGTTCTTGGTGCCTTCCTTGGAAATGTCAAAAGACCAGATCAGCTTGCCTTTTTCTTCCTCGAGTTCGCCTTCCTTGATGGTGCCGCCGGGGACCTTTTCCAAAGCTGTCTTTTCAGCCTGTTCCTTGGTGATCTTGGCCTTGGCGAGCAACTTGGCATCATCAGCGGCCAGGGCGCGGTTTAGTCCAGTGCCGAGGAGGGCGGTAATGATAAGTGTGGAGCAAATAATCTGTTTTGATTTCATAGTTTTAATTTTTTTGGTTTCAGGACCTTCATCATCTCACCAGAATCTCGTGAACCTTGCATGAATCACAAATGAAAAGATTGTCATTTAGCGGTATTTACCCAAGAATGTTCGACTCGGAAACCGAGTTAGCTTACTCTAGTCACTGATGAATCTATCGACCGTGCCCGTTAATTTTACTGACCCGATTAACGCCAGGATTCTGGCCGTGTCGGAAGACCGAATTCAAGGCTTTCAGCGGAATCCTTTGGGCGAAATCTCCCGGCTCTCCGGCGTCGAACTCCCCATTGTGATCGAACGGATTCAAGCCATGGTCGCCGCCGGCACGATTAGGCGCGTGCGTCAAACCTTGCTCGCCACCAATCTTGCGCAAGGCTCCCTTATTGCCTGGCAGGTTCCCCAAGGCAAATTGGACGCTGCTTTTGATTACATGTTCCAGCAGGATCCATTTTCGGGCCATGTCGTCACTCGTTCCACCGATGCCGCCACACCCGGATCGAATTACAAGCTCTGGACCACCCTGAAAGTTCCGCAGGGATATTCGATGACGAAACATTGCGAATTTTTGGCAAAGCAAACTGGCGCGGAACACTTTCGTCTGATGCCGGCCAAACGCCTGTTTGCGCTTGGGGTGGGGCATACCCGTCGTCGCGGCATGGAGCCGGGCAGCAAAAGCGAAGAATTGGCGGAGGTGACAGAAGTGCAGGTCGTCAATCTCAACGATGAGGAGTGGAAGATTTTGACCGCTTTGAAGCGGGAGTTCCGGCCTGAAGAGATTCGGGAAAACATTTGGGATGCGAGGGCTGAAGAAGCCGACGTCTCACTGGAAAAGTTCCACGCGATTGCCGAAGACCTGAACAAGAGGAAGATCATTGGCCGGTTCTCTACTTTCCTCGAACACGTGAAACCCTTGCAGGACGGGGAACGGGTGACTCGCTTTAATGCCTTGTTCCATTGGGCCGTTCCAGCTGGCAGGGAAATAGAAACCGGTCGCCAGGTGGGCCGACATCACATCATGACCCACGCTTATTGGCGGGAGGGCGGGCCGGAATTCCGCAATGTCAATATCATGGGCGTGGCTCATGGAACGGATAAGGATCTGGTGCTGGCGCACAAAGCGGCCATTGATAAGCATCTGAAAGAAGTGGGTATTCCTGTAAGCTACACAAACGTCTTCTGGGGTGGTCGGAGTGAGATTAAACCTTCGGAAATTTCTCCTTTTGCTTATTGTGATTGGTGTAAAAGTGTGGGACTTGATCCGGACAGTATGAAGACTTGAGGGTGCAGTTCAAAAGCACGTCCTTTTCGAGAGAGTCAACAACGTCATTTCAGCCCGGCTAACTCTTGCTTATAACCGGAGTCAGTTTCGAGTTGTGCTTTTTCGCTACTGTAAATCTGCGTTTTAATTTCAAGCAGGGTAATTCCACCAAATAGTATAAGGCCAGGGTTATGGCGAGGACTATGGGAATCGAAACATACTGCCATCCGGCTACGCTATGATCTTTGAGCAGAAGAAATACAGGGTAGTGGCATAAATACAACCCATAGGAGATTCTGCCTGCAAATACCAATGCCGGTATTTGCAATATCCACCGGAACAAACCTGTCGTGGAGGTGACAAGTTCCAGAATGAAGTGATTTAAAAACCGCTGAGGACGAAAACAGGTCGACGCCTATGAAACCGGTATAATCACCGGTTAATTCAGCAAGGAAGGCCAGCACAAGAAGGATGGCAACACCCCGAACACCATCGAAAGCCTTTATATACCCGAGATGAAAAGCTTCTGACGGGATATTCTTTTCTGCCGGATCACTTCCCTTCGCTCCCAAAAGGAAGTCTGAGTTCAAATAATTGACCAGAAGCTAGGAATAAAATGCCATCCGGTCAATCGTTACACTCTTGCGAACAAACGAATTTTACACTTGCCAGGTCGGCTTCTCTGGAAGGCTGGCATCAAACTCTTTTACAAGTTTGGCCTCGTAATCACCAGCATAAGTTCCTGCGAAGAAACGGTCCAAAGCTTCATCCTGAAAGCGTTTCCATGACTGCTCCTCGCGTCCTGGAGTAATCGGATAAAATAATGCGTGATTCGCTTTGGCAGCCTTGTAATCGCCGGGTGCATCACCAATCATCAGGATTTTGGTGGGCACGTATTTATCATCGGCAGCAAACTTCAGATGTTCCGTCTTCGTTCCCATTTCCTGGCCGGCAATAATTTTCACAAAGTTTCGAAGCCCGTGCTCAGCCCATTCCCGTTCGAGTGCTGGAGTCGGAGTTTGTGAGATTACCATGGAATCGGCCTTTTGGCTGATCTTCTCCAAACTTTCACGAACGCATGGAAAAGGGGGGACACCATGAACAATATCATCAATGCAGGCATTCACCGCATCGGACCATGCCTTGACCTGGGCCAGCCCGGTATTGCCATTTTTCACCTCGGCAGCCAGCGTGGCATTGCCCAATTTGGACTCGCGCGCAATCCATTCATCCAGCGCTTTCGTATCGGGAATCTTAACTCCACGGGCAATGACTTCCGGGCGCTCCCTTAAAAGATTCAAGGCACGGGAGAGGGCAGGGAAACGATTTGCCCCACGGGTTTTGGAATACAGATTTACAAACTCCCAGGTCTCGCGCGCATACTTGCTCACCGCCTGCAGGTTGAAATGTTTGATAAACATCGGCACGAAACATTCCTTATGCTTGATTTCCATCGAGTCGAAGATGCACCCATCAGAGTCAATGCCGATGAAAAATTCTTTGGTTGGTTTGAAATCTTTTAAAACCTGTGCCGGGTCGCTCATACTTTAAATTTTGGTTGATTCTGACGTGAACAGAAAAGCGGGCGGAAGAGGTTCAAATCCCTTCCACCCGCCACATGATTCAATTCTTACGCGTTGTAACTGCCGGAGGCAACATCTCCGCCATGACCTGTCCAATTGGTATGAAAGAATTCGCCACGGGGTTTGTCGATGCGCTCATAGGTGTGCGCGCCGAAGTAATCGCGTTGGGCTTGCAACAGGTTTGCCGGCAACCGGGCCGATCTGTAGGCATCGTAAAAGTTAAGCGCAGTTGAGAACGCCGGCGTCGGGATGCCCTTCTTGGCTGCGATGGCGACAACATTACGCCAGGAGCGTTGCGATTCCTTGATGGCGCCCTTGAAGAATTTGTCGAGCAGGAGGTTCGTAAGCTTTGGATTCGCGTCGTAAGCTTCCTTGATTTTGCCCAGGAACCGGCTGCGGATGATGCACCCACCGCGCCACATCAGGGCAATGCCGCCATAGTTGAGATTCCACTTGTACTCCTTCGCCGCTGCGCGCATCAACATGTAGCCTTGGGTGTACGAAATGATTTTTGAGGCATACAACGCGCGACGGATGTCCTCAATGAATTTTGCGCGGTCTGTGCTGATCTTGGGCCGCGGTCCCTTCAATTTCTTGGCGGCGGCCACTCGTTCCTCCTTCAATGCCGAAACACTGCGGGAATAAACCGCCTCAGCGATCAACGTGATGGGTATGCCCATATCCATCGAAGAAATCACGGTCCATTTGCCCGTTCCCTTCTGGCCGGCAGTATCCTGGATATTATCCACCAACGGCTGGCCATCAGTGTCTTTAAAGGCCAGGATTTTGGCGGTGATGTCGATCAGGTACGAGTCCAGTTCTCCTTTATTCCATTCGGCAAAAACCTGGCTCATTTCATCAGCGGTCATCCCGAGGCCATCCTTCATCAGCTGATAAGCCTCGCAAATTAATTCCATGTCACCGTATTCGATGCCATTATGCACCATTTTTACATAGTGACCTGCGCCATTTTCGCCAACCCAATCGCAGCATGGGACGCCGTCATCCACCTTGGCAGCGATGCTCTGGAAAATTTCCTTCACGTGTGGCCAGGCAGCCGGTGAACCGCCAGGCATAATGGAAGGACCATTGCGTGCCCCTTCTTCACCACCGGAAACACCGGTGCCAATATAAAGCAGACCTTTGGATTCGACATACTTGGTCCGGCGTATTGTATCCTGGAACAGGGAATTGCCGCCATCGATGATGATGTCGCCCGGTTCGAGATGAGGGATCAATTGTTCAATGAACTCATCAACCGGAGGGCCTGCCTTTACCATGAGCATCACGCGACGCGGACGCTTGAGTAGCGAAACCATCTCCGGGATGGAATGCGCGCCGATGACCTTGGTTCCCTTGGCTTCCTTGTTCAAGAACTCATCCACCTTGGAAACGGTGCGATTAAAAGCGACCACTGTATAACCGTGGTCATTCATGTTTAGGATGAGGTTTTGCCCCATCACTGCGAGCCCGATTAGTGCAATATCCGCTTGAGGTTCCATTTTGTGTTTTCCTTCGATAAATACGTTACTAACTAGTTACTCTGCGCCAGTGGTTTTTACAACCGCTGCCTAATTCTTACCTGAGTCGGTAAACCTGCCTAAGCTTGTGCTCCTAGCTGAAGACGTGGATCAGTTTCAAGCATGGCCTTCAAATTTGGCCAGTTGGCTTCATTCATTTCGTTAAAGGCGAGCAGGTAAACTGCCACCTCTTCATGAGGAAATTTGGATAACAATCCCTCAACTGCAGCCTTGAGCTTTTCATCGTCCATGGCAGGGGGGAGATCATCCACCACACCTTCCTTGTGCGGAATCCCGAGCGCATCCAGGTATTGCACGAGCATGGGATTTTGTTTTTTTACCAGCCAGGTCCGAATGAGATTTCCGGCAGCGGGTTCCATGGCGGGACGGGTCAGCGTGGAAAGCATGGTGGTGTGACGTTGAGCCCGGGGTTGACGCTCCAGGAAGACTGGGCGCACCTTGCGCGCTTCTGCTACAGCGCCCAGCATGGCCCGATACAGCGGCTTGTCGGTTTCATAAGCATAGGAGAGGATCTCCGCTGCGAGAGTGGGTGACATAAACCCAAGTAATTCGTGAGACGATAACATAGCAATTTTGTTAAATTCAGATTCTATTTCCCGACATAATCTCAAATTTTCGTTTCAGAGACGGTAGTAAGCGTAATTTTATGCTTTCTGGCAAGCTGTTCGCAAACTTCCGGTTCCAGGAGCAGTGTTCTTCCCGCCTCCAAAGCCAGCACAGAAACTCGTGCCGCTACGCAGGTTTCCAATGTCTGTGGGCCAATGCAAGGAATATCAAATCGCAGATCATGCTTCTCCTTGGCTACTTTGACTGCGATGGCACCGCCGTCCTTACCCGCCAGTTCACCGCCGCGCGCCAGACATTTATCCGTCCCTTCAAAGCCTTCCACCGCCAACACCGTTCCATTCTTCACCACCACAATCTGCCCAACTTCCAGACGTGAAATCTCCTTCGCAATCTTGTAGCCGAACGCAAGGTCTGCTTGTTGATCGGAAGACAACTTCGGACCGAGTCGAAACTCACCGGCCGGCATTAATGGCTCAAGCCAGGGAATCGCTTCAATCAACTCCACCCCATCCTTCTTCAACTCGTTTGCGATTGCACCAAATATCGTGTGCGCATTCTTCTCTTTCAATTTGAAGAGCAGCGTCATCGCCCGCAAGTCGGGTCGCAAGTCGAAAAGGTTTTTGGGTGAAATCTGCCCAACCATCACACATTGCGTAACACCCCGATCAGTAAAGGCAGAAATCATTTTTGAGAGCTGACCAACCCTAAGCCAGATCAACTCATCCACCAGTTCAGCTAGTTTTGGATCGGTCTCATTCTCAAATCCGACAGCAACCAGCTTCTTAATGCCCATGCTCCGGGCCTGGCGGGCAAAAATGAGCGGAAGCGACCTGTTCCCCGCAATTATTCCTAAAGTATGAGAGTGGACCATCCTTATCCTTCTCTGGAACGACGAGACTTTCTTATATTTGCAAAAACGCAGGCCGTATGGCTTCCTAAAGCCCCGGCCAAAAAAGCTTTCACCGAATATGTCGCGAAATGCATCACCACTGTCCAATTTAAGTACAAAAAGTGTATCTTGTAAACCCGTAGGTTGACTAAAGGAGGTAAAGAAAGTCCCGCGCCAAAGTTTCAAAATCGTGATGCTTCTGGCCTGTAATCTGCTCCTGTCTAAGGAGCTTCGCATGATTACAGGGCGGAGTAACGGCTTTTGTCAGGTTTTGCGGAAGCCAATGGTTGAGAAAACTCAATGAGAACTCATTATTTGCGATGAATACCGCTGCAGTATGGGCCGATGAGGCAACCGACAATAAAGGCCTGAAGGGTCTTTCTGACACTAAACGGGTTCTTATCCCGGCAGTGTTCCTATTGATGCTTGCCATGGCTGGCAGCGCCTACCTGTACGTGTCTGGCATCCAAAGCATGCACTCCATCTCCGCCCAGGGAGGAGACATCGAGGACATATCGCGTGTTACCACCCGTGCCAAAGTTTGGGCTCTTCAATTGGGGTTGACGACCGCAGTAACTGGCGGTGGACTGTTATTACTCACGGGGTTCGGCCTGCGTAGGATGGAACGCAAGGGAAAAAACCGCACGGAAAAACTCGGCCAGGAACTTCAAAAGCGTATTCAGAAACTTCAAGACCAATTGGCAGACGCGAGAATTTCTGAGGAAGAGACGTGTAAAGTCCGGGATGAGATGGAAAAGAAGTATTCAACTCTTTCTGAAACCCACGTTAATTTGCAGGAGGAACTCAACCGCCGCAAATTGGCCGAAAAAAGTCTTACCCAGCAAACGCAAAAACTCGAACGTTCCAAGGACGTGCTGGAACTTCATGTCCAGGCTCGTACTCAGGAATTGCAGAAACTGCAACGAAGAAACGAACTCATTCTGGACTCCGCTGGCGATGGCATTTGCGGGTTCGATCTTCAGGGAAAAGCGACCTTCGTCAACCCGGCCGCTGCGCGCATTTCTGGTTGGAAACTGGAAGAAATGATTGGCAAGACCGAGGAGGAAATATTTTTCTCCGCGAAATCCAAAATACCGGACGAACAACTCAACTGGGTCAAAGCTGAGAGTGGTGACCGGCTTCCAGAACAATGCTTTTTGCGAAAGGATGGTGTCAAATTTCCTGCTGAATACATCCGTACGCACATCAAGGAAAAGGACAAGGTGGTGGGCGCGGTGGTGATGTTTAAAGACATTACTGAGCGCAAACTCGCGGAAGACCGGCTTGCCCACAAGGCGGAGGAGTTGGCCAGTTCGAACGCCGAGCTGGAGCAGTTTGCCTTCGTGGCCTCACATGATCTACAGGAACCGCTCCGCAAGATTCAAGCTTTCGGTGACCGGCTGAAGGTCAAGTGTGATTTAGTCCAGCTGGGGGAAGGGCGCGATTATCTGGATCGCATGCAAAACGCAGCCGCCCGGATGCAAAGGCTGATTAACGACCTGCTGGCATTCTCAAGAGTGATCCGGTCCTCTGATCCGTTTGTTCCAGTCGATTTGATGGCAGTTGGAAGGGAAGTGTTGGGGGATCTGGAAACCAGCATCGAAAAGAGCAAGGCCCAGGTGACTCTAGGAACGCTCCCCACGATTGATGCTGATCCAACTCAAATGCGGCAGTTGCTGCAGAATGTAATCAGCAATGCTTTGAAATTTCACCAGCCGAACGCAGCTCCGATGGTAAAAGTTGAATGCAAGGTCGTTACTCGCGATGAGGTCAAGGATGATGTCGGCATGCCGAAGCCTCCACCAACGGCCAAGGCCGATGATAAATTCTGCATCTTAACCATCAAAGACAACGGTATCGGCTTTGAAGAACAGTATTTGGAGAAGATATTTGCGGTGTTTCAGCGTCTCCACGGACGCTGCGAATACGAGGGGACAGGAGTTGGGCTTGCTGTTTGCCGTCGCATTACCGACCGTCATGGTGGCTTGATTACAGCGCAAAGCAAACTTGGTGAAGGGGCCACCTTTGTCATAATCCTTCCAATGCACCAGCCGAAGCTCGAGGAGCAAAAGTGAGTGTGCAAGGCAAACTGCCTTTAATATTAATGGCGGAAGACGATTCTGATGATCGACTTCTGGCCAAAGATGCGGCCACGGAATGCGGTCTTGGCGTTGACGTACGCTTCGTTGAGGACGGCGCGGAATTAATGGACTATCTTAAACGCCGAGGGAAATATATCGACCCTGCGGCAGCTGCCCGCCCGGATCTGGTTATTATCGATTTGAACATGCCCCGGAAGGACGGACGCGAGGCGCTGAAGGAAATCAAATTGGATGCCGAACTCAAAAAGATTCCGGTGGTCATTTTCACCACCTCCCGCGCGGATACCGATATAAGCCTTGCCTATCAGCTTGGAGCCAATTCTTTCATTACCAAACCGGTGGCATTCGATGCGCTTGTGAACGTGATGAAAGCCATTAAAGCTTATTGGTTTGATGCCGTTATCCTGCCGATAAACAAATGAAATTAATGACTGAAGCTGAGGTGATCAGGGTGCTCGTGGTGGAAGATGACGAGGACGATTATATTATTACCAGGGGATTTTTTTCCGAAATTCATGGAAATTCCTATCGATTGGAATGGTTCAAATCCTACGAATTGGGCCTGCAGGCAATGATTTGCAATCAGCATGATATTTGCCTGGTTGATTACCGTTTGGGAGCGAAGAACGGCATTGAATTGCTTAAGGAGGCGCTCGAAAAAGGCTGCCATGCTCCCATCATCATGTTGACCGGACTTGGCGAGCATCAAATCGATCTCGAAGCGATGAGGGCTGGAGCCGCCGATTATCTCGTGAAAGCCAGTCTCCAGCCTGATTCGTTGGGCCGGTCTGTGCGCTACGCAATAGAGAGGAGTCGAGCTGCGGCGAAAGCCGATTTCGAACAGGCCAGCATCGCTGCCCTGGGTGCGGATGTCGGGTTGGCACTTACACAACGCGAGTCTCTCGGCACCATACTTTACCGCTGTGCCGCGGCAATGGCGCGCTACTTGAATGTTCATCTCGCACGCATCTGGACCCTGGAAGCCGATGGCGAGACCCTCCAACTGATGGCCAGTGCCGGGGCTATCAATGAAATTGGCACCCGGGAAAACCTGCTGCCCGGAATAAGTGGTGATCAGCAACTACTCGGGAATGGAAAACCCATCCTGGTACAAAGAGCACTGGGTGATTCCAGGGTTCCATGTCAGGATTGTGTGCAGGCAGAGAAAATTGCCGCCTATGCTGGTTATCCGTTGTTGTTGGAGAACCGGCGAATTGGTCTGATTTCCATTTTCTCGGTCGCGGCACTTCCGCCGTCAGTGATCCAGCAACTTGGCTCCATCGCAAATGGCATATCTCTTTGCATCGATCTAAAACGTTCCGAAGAGGCCCTTGACGCAAGTGAGTCCAAGTATCGGGCAGCGGTCGAGAACATCAAGGAAGTGGTGTTCCAGTTGGATGAGTTTGGTCATTGGACCTCGCTCAACCCGGCGTGGACTGATATTACCGGGTTCGAAGTCAAGGATACGCTTGGCAGCTTGTTTCTGGAATATCTCCATCACGATGATCGTCAGCGCAACAGTTTCATCTTCCTTCAACTGATTGAGCGAAAACTCGACTTCACGCGCCATGAAACACGAATTCTTACCAAGGATGGCAAGACACGGTGGGTCGACATTTATGCACAGCTTACCTTGAATGCGGATGGCAGCATTTTGGGAAGTTCTGGAGGTTTCACCGACATCACTGAACGTAAACAGGCGGAAACGCAAATTCAAAAGCTCGCCGCATTTCCAAAGGTTAATCCGAATCCAGTGCTGGAATTCGATGCGGAAGGCTTGCTCACCTACTTCAATGATGCGGCCCTGGCGTTGGCGAAGTCCGTCGGGTTTGCCCATCCCATGGCTATTTTGCCACCTTCAGCGTCGGATGTATCCAGGCAATGCCTGGTATCGAACCAAAACCGGTTGCGTGAAGACGTCACGATTTCAGGAAGAACTATTTCATGGTCTTTCTTTCCGATAGTTGCGAGCCAGGTGGTTCATTGCTATGGAGCGGACATTACCGATGTTTTGCATCTGGAAGCCCAATTTCGACATGCACAAAAGCTTGAGTCTGTCGGGCAACTGGCGGCTGGCGTCGCTCACGATTTCAATAACATCTTAACGGTGATCCAGGGCTATTCAGATAATCTGCTTGCACGTTGTGACGGGGATGCGGCATTGACCGGCCCGTTAAATCAGATTTCTGATTCCGCGCGTCGTGCATCGACATTGACGAGGCAATTGTTGATGTTTAGTCGCCGACAGGCAATGCAAACGGAAACTCTGGATTTGAATGCCTTGCTTCAGAACCTCTCAAACATGCTCACCCGGTTGCTGGGGGAGGACATTGCAGTCGAGAATCAGTACGCCCTGAACCTTCCTCCTATTGAGGCAGATCCCGGCATGATTGAGCAAGTGGTGATGAATCTGGCTGTTAATTCCCGCGACGCCATGCCCAAGGGCGGCAGATTGCTGATCACCACTTCCTTCCTGGAAGTGGGGGAAGCCCATCTCCACAAGCATCCGGATGCGCGGGTTGGAATGGCTGTTTGTCTTACCACGGAGGATACCGGCTGTGGAATGGACCCGGAAACCATGAATCGAATATTTGAACCATTCTTCTCAACCAAGGAGGTGGGGCGGGGAACGGGCCTGGGTTTGGCTACGGTATATGGAATTGTAAAACAGCATGCTGGGTGGGTTGAGGTAAAGAGCCAGGTGGGTACTGGAACGACATTCACTATTTTCTTCCCGGCTTCAATTTCTGTTCATCAGCCGGTCCGCAAAGCTCTTCGGGCGCCAAAAGCTCAAGCTGCGCAGGGGCAGAATGAAACCATCTTGTTGGTTGAGGATGAGCCAGTCCTTCGCGAATGGGTAAAAGATGTGCTGCAGACCAATTCGTATCAAGTGCTGGAGGCTGGGAGCGGGCGGGAGGCGCTAAAAGTCTGGGACGATCAGGGCGGAAAGATTGATTTGCTGCTTACAGATATGGTGATGCCCGATGGCATGACCGGTCGCGATCTCGCCAAACAACTCCGGGCTCGTGAGCCAAAGTTAAAGGTAATCTATACCAGCGGCTACAGTTCGGACATTGCGGCCAATGACCCTGAACTACGCGGAGTTCCATTTTTATCCAAACCTTTCCCGGCCCCCCAACTCACCGAACTCATCCGCAGTTGCCTCGATGCTTGATTTAACCGGCCTTGAGGAAGGCGGGGCTTTGGCAATTTAAACAACCTTTTTGTTTGACAGTGGCAGCCTCGCCTTAGCATTGTCCCATTCAGAGAATTCTTATGAAACTATTCATCTCTTTGCTTTCCACTCTCCTTTTGGTTTCCATTGTCTCCGCAGCCGATGCGGACACCCGTTGTTTCGAAATGCGGACGTATCATGCAGCGCCCGGCAAGCTGGATGATTTGAACGCCCGGTTCCGAAATCATACAATGAAGATTTTCGAGAAGCACGGAATGGCAAACATTGGATATTGGACCCCGGTGGAGAATACGAACAATCTACTTATCTACGTTCTGGCCTATCCAAGCCGTGAAGCGCGTGAAAAGGCGTGGAAGGAATTTGGAGCCGATCCCGAATGGCAATCGGTTGCCAAAGCCTCGGAAGCCAATGGCAAGCTGGTGCAAAAGGTGGAGTCCGTCTTTCTCTCTCCTACCGATTACTCTCCCCTCGTGAAGCCTTCGCAATCAAAGGAACCTCGTTTGTTCGAACTGCGCACCTATCATGCTTCCCCGGGAAAACTCGACGACCTCAATGCTCGCTTCCGCAATCACACGACTTCGCTTTTTTCAAAGCAGGGCATGGCCAACTTCGGCTACTGGACTCCCACAGAAAAGAAGGACGGAGCAGGGGAGACACTCACATATATTTTGGCTCATAAGGACAAGGAAGCAGCCTTGGAATCATGGAAAGGTTTCCGTGCCGATCCCGATTGGATCAAAGCTAAAACAGCCTCGGAAGTAAACGGGCCTCTCACCGTCAAAGACGGAGTGAAATCCGTCTACATGATCCCGACAGATTACTCTCCGACAAAATAGCAGTTCAGTTCGTAGCCTCTGGAGACGGAGTAAGTATTTCTTCAGGGGGCGGCAAGGCAGGCGTGATGCCGTTCGGTGCTTCATTATCGGACGGCATTGGTTCTTCAACGCGCTTCGACCTCCGATCTTTTCCGGGAATAATATTTCCAGCCTCATCCAATTCCGGAAACCATCGCGTGCGATCCGCCTCTTCTCCCAAGGCGGTTTTCCGGCACCGTTTCACCAACGCTTTGTAAAAAATATCGGCGGTTTTCGGATCTCGATCTTTCAGCCAGACTCCGGCGGACCAGAGCATTTTTGCAGTCTCGTCTGAATTATTCGGCATCAATTTGGCGCCATCCCAGGCAATAAAAGCAGCTTGGTAACGATAGTGAAAGCGAACATCCGGGTCGGTCTTATGCCGTTGGTAGCGGTTAAGTTCATCCTTGCTTGGAACTAAAACCTTTGCCAATTCGTTGGTGCGACGCGTTTCATCGTCAACACCCCTTTCGTTGCGGCCATTGTCGACGTGCCAGTCTGGGGCCAGCTCAGTCCCGATCAACTCCATCCCCTGGTGCCGCAGGATTTTTGCTGCCTCGAACAATTCTCTCCCGCGCTGATCCGGCGGCAGGCTCTCGTTGTATCCTGATGTCAGATGCGTCATCAATTGCTCGTAGGAAGTCTCGATCTTCTTCGGAAAATACGCCCGCGCCTCGGCACCCCGGCTGAGCCGCGTCAATCGCCTGGCCAATAAATAACGAATTCGTTCAGACTGAACCTGCGGGGTTATCTCCTCGTACCATGGCATTGTTTCTTCGGCTTCCTTTTTGCCATCAACTGTTTTCTGCTCCTCCTGCTCTTCCAATGGCCAGTGGCTATCCACATAACCTTTTAACTCATCCACGCTGAGCACCCGTTCTGCCACGTATGCGGCATCTTCCCAATAACCGGAACGGAGGAGTGCATCCAATGACTCCAAATACTCGCGCCTGGCCAGATGCAACACTCCCAACTCGGCGAGCACCTGGCTCGGAGCGGTTCGTTCCTCAGGCCAGTTTCCTGGATTATTCATGTAAAGACTATTTGGAAACGTGCCCTGAGGAGCTTCGTTCGTACCAGGTTGTTCAACAGGAAGTCTTTGGGCTACCAGCGAAAGAACGGCAGCAGCTTTTTGAATTTTTCCCGCTCGAAGGAGTAATTTGGCCTGAAGCCATTGCGCCGTGGTGCTGTTGCGTGACCGATCAATCCAGTGTTGGGCCAGCTCCATTTCGCCGTTTTGATACGCAGCCAAAGCCAGTTGCTCCGCTGCTTCCACATCACGCATCCCGGCGGCTTCCACTGCAGCCAGCCAGGCATTCACAGCGGGGACTGCATTCTCGAAACGTGGCGGTTTTGCTTGCGATATGAGAAAAGCGGTAATGACCTTGCGCGTTCGGGGATTTTTCGCGAGAGCTTCCAATGTGGCCGGATCTCCACTTAATGATTCCATGGCGGCAAACCGAAGCGACAACACCGCCGTCGAATCCCCGCCAGCATATTGTTCCAGGTAAAGTTGCAGCGCCCGTTCGAAATTCTTTTGATGCAGGTTGACCTGTGCCTCCCATCCGAGGCTCGCGGTGGCTAGTCCAAGACTATCCCTCAATCCCGCTTTGACCAGTTCGCGCACCTGTTTGTAATACTTGAGCTGGTCTTCCTCCGTTCCGGCCACCCTTCCCAGCATATAAGCCGTCCAGGTGGACCTGAACTGACGCTCCTCTTTTGGACGTTCCAACAACTTCTCCCAAATCAATCTGGCTTCATTTGTCCTTCCACCGTGAAACGCAATGCTCCCACGAAAATAATCTGCAAACTCTCCCGGCAGCCCGCCGGGGACTTTTATTTCCCCCAACTCTGGCTTCGGTTCCTTGGGTTTTTCATCTCCTCCCAGAGTCCATGGTGGGTCCTGCCACTTCTCGAGACTCTCTGTGTACTGCTGAATTTTCTCCCGTTCATCGCGATATTCTTCCAGTATGCTTTCTCTTTGTTTGGCAGGAACTTTTTCCTTCCTCAATGCCGCCTGCAAATCCATCAAATCCGTTTCCAGCGTTTGCTGCATGTAGCTGTTCGTTGCCGGGTTCGCCACAAACGCCGGCGCGGGCAATTTCATCCGCTCCCAATTCACGCGTAAAGTTCGCCACGGGCGCCGACAGCACGGCTTTATCTCCCTTGTCAAGGAGCGTGTTTGGAAAGGAGGGACCGCACGCCAACACCATGTCTGCTCCAAACCAGATCAGTGCACAAAAGATTGCTTTCCTAAGGTTTCCTGGCTTCAACTTGCACCTCCTCATTGTCGCTCAATCGCAACCATCCAATCGACCAGCGCCCACCCGGAACAAGATGTCCGGCAACGGCGGTTGAGCGCGCACGAAATTGCATGGCATTGGAATTAAGTTCTATTGCTTCAAAATCACGCAGGCCATCGCACGCCACAAGGCGCGCATGATGCCAGCGAATTTCAATGACAGGCCGTGAGGAAAGGTCGACCTCGCCATCGTTAACCAGGCTGATTTCCACCAACCCGGGCTCTGGCCGCTTCGCTTCCACCCGTGAACTTTCACGCGGTTGACGACCGGCCATGACTGCTTTCAAAGTAGGCCACGACCAATTGAGAACATCCAGCGAAATCGGCATGCGATACCAAAAAATTCCTTTCAGCGCATCAGGGTGGCTCTTTCCCAATTCTTCAACCAGTTTTGCCAACGCCCTCGGGTCGGACCAAATTTCTTTGACCCGGGCTTCAGCCGGCCAATTCTTCGCCGGTCCCTCGGCGGATAACCCCAGGAATTTGCCCTCAGTATTGAACGCCACCACATAGCCATAAGTAGGCAACGCCACCCTGAAGGGAACGCCGATCTCTCCCGCTTTCATAACCGATTTCCTGGCCAGCACTGGATCGCACAACTGAAAAGGCGAGTTAAAGGTTTTTGGACGCTCAAACGAATGCACCTGCAGGATGTATCCATCGGCGGCTTTGGCAAGCGACGAAAAGGAGCTCTGGCTTAACCAGCTTGGCAAAGCCGTAATAATTACGGGAACGGGTGTCACCTTCTTCCGAATTACCTCCACCCAGGTTCGGTAGCCTTGCAGCTTCGATTCGGCACAATCAAAATCAATCTGCAGTTCCTGCACCGAAACCTTATTCGCCTGCGCTTCGGCAATAATCGAATACGCAACTTCCTCCAGGTATTTTGTTGTTGGTGCATCCGCGGTGAATGGGCCGGAAAACGCCCCAATCCTTAATGCCAGTCCAACTTTGCATTTGGCTTCCCGCAATACCGCATAATCCAGCGGCACCCGCGTCAACTGCGGATTTCCCTTCCTCCAGGTTACCTCTGCATTCAGCACCACCATCCCGGTAAACTCCTGGGAATGTTGCTGAATGGCTTTCTGCACGGGGTCATTCCATGCGCGTTGCCAAACATATACCTCTTGTGACAATGGCTTGGAGCTTTCCATTGTGCCTCGAGCCATGGCCCCAAACGCCAGCAACACCAACATTGCAACTACATAAACTTGCCTGGTCACCAGCGCTCTTCGCAGCCCCAGATTCGCTGAAGTCAAAGCGGTCATGGCGGTAACCTACTTCATCTCAGGAAAGAGCCTTCTGGCGATCTGTAAGCTCCACGGGGCTCGGCTGAATTTCCAATGCCAATTCCTCCGCCGGATATGTCCAGATCTCCGCCAGGGTCGGATGATAATGCGGCATCGCGGCCAGTTCCTTCACCGTCATTCGCTTGTACATCGCCGCAATGATTTCATGGATCAACTCCCCGCCGACAGGCCCCACGCAACAGCCGCCAATGATTTCTCCCGTCTCCGGATTCGCCAGCAGCTTCACAAAACCATCCTTCGCTTCCATGATCATTGATTTCCCGTGATCTGCGAACGGATAACTCGCGGCACGATAGGGAATGTTTTGTCGCAACGCTTCTTTTTCTGTCAAAGCAACCATGGCGACCTGCGGTTCCGTGAACACCACGGAATTCACCAATCGATAATCCATCCGGCGTGGCTTGTCCGGAAAGGCAATGTTATGGCCCGCCGCTTCTCCCTGCATTACAGCAATGTGCACAATCTCATAAGGCCCCGTGCAATCTCCTGCGGCGTAAATATGCTTTGCAGATGTCTGCATCTCCTCATTCGCGATAATCCGGCGATCCTCCACTTCAACCCCGGCTTTGTCCAGGTTCAGCGACTTGGTATTTGGCACACGCCCGAGCGCATACAACACTTCCTCCGCTTCCACCCGCACCTCCTTCGCCTCATGCAAAAACGAAACCCCCTTCAATCCATTCGTTTGCCAGGCATCGGTCAACGTCGTGTTCGTATAAACCGTCATGCCTTCACGCTTAAAAACCTTCTCCAACACCTCGCTCGTGTCGGTATCGAACTCATGTAGAACATGCGGGCTCCGTTGAATCAAAGTCACCTTCACATCGAACCGCGCAAAAAACTGCGCGAACTCCACCGCCACCGAACCGCCACCCAAAATAATCAAACTCTTGGGCAGCTTCTTAAGCATCAGTGCCTCATCGCTGGTGAGGTAATCCAGTTTGGATAAAAAGGGCAGGGGAGATGGCGCCACCACCGACCCGGTGCTGATCACGAAATTTCTCGCTCTGAGTTTTTCTCCCGTGCTCAGAGTGATCGTATGTGCATCCACGAAGCTCGCCTGTGCCCGAATGAATGTGAAAGTATTCTCGCTTAATTGTTGCGCTCTGTAATCAGCGAATTCCTTGATCAACGCATCTTTCCGCGCCATCACCTTTGCAAAATCGAATGAAACCTTTCCGCTTTGAATCCCCCAGGCAGCCGGGTGCTCGGCCAAGTGCTTCACTTCCGCTGCATAAAGCAACGCCTTCGTCGGCATGCAACCCCGCAGAATGCAGAGCCCGCCCACTTCCTTCCCGCCTTCAACCACCGCCGTGCGCAAATCAGCATTGGCCGCCGTCCGTGCCGCCGCGTAACCGCCACTGCCACCACCCACCACGATCACATCATAATCAAACTCGTTCATCGCCTTTAGCATGAAACCGCTGGCACCCGTTTTCAACCGCATTCATAAATAAAAAGGATGTGCCGTTAACTGCCGTTAACTCAAGGTAGCTCCAGTTAACTCACGATGGCCCTCCGAGAGTATACCCACTTGGTTCTTTGTTCCAACCATCGCCCATTGACACCGAACCGCGTCCAAATCTGGCAGCTTGACAGTGTTGATAACCCGGAAACGTTGTAGCTCGGTCCGCATTCTGGCTTCTGAATTCTGGATTGTGACTTCTCTCCATAAATTTTTTAACCTTCCGATACCGACTAATACCTTCCGATACCTTCCGGTTTCCATATTCACCATTCGAAATTTGGCATTCACGATTTCCTTCACCGCCATCTACCGTCCGAACCCCAATAAAAGCATTAATCTCCACCCCGTCAGATCCCCTCCCAAGGCGGATTATGGACGACTGACCGCTGACAAAGGACCTCCCTTGAATTGAAAACGGATTCATTTTCACGAACTCATTTTGCAGGAGGGGTTGGACATACGCTGTCCATCCGCTGAAGTACGGATCAATTACTGTTTCCTTGTGCCCCAATGACTTGCGTTAGCCTTTTAAAAAGGCAGAAAATTCTTTGCCTTCGTCACGAATTCTTGCTCCCGCATCATAACTTGCCAGCTTCTTCGGCAGGCTAAAATTTACACTCTGAACCCACGTTTTATTGCTGCTCTTAACAATATTACAGACGCGCTGCACCTGCCTTGGGTGCACGTCATGCTGGACCAGTTGGATCATGCTTTTGTCTTTTGATACTGGCTCGGAATCCACCGTCGAACTCGCTCCCGCAAAACGCACCAAATCTTGTGACGCACGACCACCCGCCCCCATTTCCACTTTACATGGCTGCAAACCGGCTTCATGCTGTGAAGTAACAGCAAATGCTGGTACAAAATGGAGTGCCGAAACACAGAATCAATCCTTGCCACCAAGTTGCGGAAGGAAACCACCATCACGTTGAAATAGACCGCCAGACGCCTTCACATGAGCACCAGGCCATTATCAGCAACTGCCTTTACCCGTCTCAAAGAATATCAAAATGAATCTACGAATCTATGTTCGTAGAGGAATAGCTGGGCGACTCTCAGCATTTTATGAAGAACCTTATTCTTGTGTTCAGTTTTGTGGTTATCGCGTCTGCGTTTGTCACCGGCTGCGAGCAAAAGACGTCGAACTCATCCGCAGCAGGTGGCCAATTGACTGCGGCAGACCTGGCACAACTCATGGACTTTCACGCATGGAATGTTCCCATCCCTCAGTCGCAGCAGCCATTCAAGAGCATCCGACTGGTGATTATTAAACGCGATGGGACCATCGTCACAAAGTTGTTTGACACCGGGAGCGCCCTCGATTCTGAGCAGCCATGCACGTCCATTTTTTTGGGCTTTCGCGTCGAGAGAGGGACTTTTACCGGGCACTTGAATACCCGCGACTCCAAAGGCGGAGGCATAGGGTGGGGGCTCAATTTTACGGACGCATTCGCAGACTCCAGTCCAGGCTGGGGGACATCAGGAACCGCGATATGGAACGGCAACCATGCGGAACTCGGCCTGGCCACCAAAAGGGGTGAGATGGTCTACGACAACTTTCTTGCTATCGAGTTGGTGAAATGAATGATGGCCTTAAGTGAGACTAGATAATCCTTATTGATGGCGGGCATTCAACTTTCCTGTAATGTGGAGGGTGCCCACGAATGTCATTTCTGATGACAAGGGCTATCGCTCCTTTGAGACACTCTCCAATGCATATGGATCAACCCCATCCACACTATGAACCTCATAGGAACGCATCCTGCCAAAATCAAAAGTGCGTCTCATTGAAACCCGAACAATATCATTGGTTCGCCCGCGCAACTCCGTCGCCAGTTCCGAATCCCCCAACCCTCATCCCCGCCACGAGTCTCCATGGAAAGGGCGGAAGGCCAGATCTAAACCAGCCTGCGGGCAAACGCGCGGAACGCGTGCCGCCCCGGGTAATCATCCCTCAGCAACACCCACACTTTGCCGCCCCAGTTGGCGCGAGCAACGCGAGCATCTGCTGCCTGTCCTCCCTCCACTTCCGTCAAGGGTGAGACAAAACGCCAACGCGCCAAACTTTAAGTTCATTAAGGCTTCCACCCGGACACCTCGATCCACGTCAGCAACCGCCTTTACTTGCTTAAAAACATTGAAACAGTATAAGTAATTTGTAACCCTTTCGTACGGGGGAATCCAATCTCTAACCTCGAAAATATCCTATGTGTGTGCGATCAATGAATCGACGATCGAGAAAAGGAATGTTTAATGGAGGCCATCTTCCTCATCAAGGATCGCTAGGTTTGCTGTTATTGCTGGTCTTGGCATTGGCGTTTCAGGGCTGCAGCCGGATAGTGACTGGTGGTTTCGTTGACTCGCCGGATAAAAAGTTGCGTATATATGGGAGGTGCTTGGGACCGTTGGGTCGCCACTTTCCTTTTAACTCCTCAACAGTTAGGATTACGATAGTCGCAAATGATGGACGTGAAACCACATTGTTTAAAAAGGAATTTCGTGTTCGAGGAGAAGATGTCGGGTGGGATGCGACCTGGGACCAGAGCAATAACCTCAGTGTGGTTATTTATGATTACGGCAAGGGAGTTACATTTCACGGGCTGGCAAAGGACGAGCCACCGAGGAGGGTGTTCCGCAAGTTATTCTACCGCTTCGATTCCAAAACCGGCACATTTACAGAGCAGCCTGCCAAATGAACTGCGCGAATGCTCGCCATACTCGGCGCGCAATGCGAGCATCTCCTCCAATGGAGATTAATTCCAATCGCCCCTTTACGGCACATAAGGATCAGTTCCATTCACACTACGAATCTCATACGAACGCATCCTGCCAAAATCAAAAGTGCGTGTCATGGAAACCTGAACCGTATCATTGGTTCGCCCACGCAACTTCGTCGCTAGTTCCGAAGAACCCGTCAGGAACCTGTCTCCACGACTTGTGACCAGTTCCACGGTAATTTCTTCTCCTTGTCCAACCAGACGATATTTCATCTGCTCATCGTAATGGCGGACCACATTTGTGTTGGTATACCAGATGAGGCAAATCGCGGTCGTAATCCCCAGAAAACTCCAACCAGCCCTTCGGCGATGCAGGAACAGGAAAACTGCCGTTGCCACATACGCTCCCGGCACAACAATCACGAACAGCCCCATTGCGACAGGTGATGCAAAATGGCTGGTCAGAACCACGGTTAACCAAATCGTGAAAGTGCTTGCCACAAAACCCCAACCCGCCTGCCGACATTTGCGAAACAAACAGACCGCCAGTGCAATATAACCTGCCATCAAACCAATGAAGACCAGTAAAAGTGTAAAGCCAAACATTGTATCCTCATAGTTGAACCTATTTCTGAACTGACGAAGAATCCGTCAGTTTTGTTCAAAGCCACTAAGTCACCTTCTTCCTTCGACAGGATCGCCCCCAGTTTCATTGCCTCCCGCGACCTCCCCGTAGCCGCCGAGGAAAGGAGGCGGACAACCATCTAATCCAATATTAACTTTTTGCCGTCGAACTCGTTTGCCGGAATACCCTTAACTTTCCGCTGTTTCTTAACTAAAAAGTCTTGCTCGTTTCTTGCATCCGCCGCTCTCCTCCTGCTATGGGTCCCTTCTATAATCTTGAATCTGCTTAAATCCCTTTGCTAACAACGTCGCCGAAACAAGGTTCAGATTTGACTTTGTGTTTGCATAAAAAGTGGTGAATTCGTCGTGGTCAGCATAAATCACAAACGGTTTTGGGCTGGGAATAAAGATGAAATCAATCCAGCTTCCAAAGGCAACGGCCAGCAATTGTTCAACCTCCTGCTTGCTTTCAGCGGTGATGGATAAGTCGCGAGTAAGCGTAGCCGTTTCCTTGTGCTGAGTCAGCAGGACTACCAGACTTTTGGCATCGAATACCACTTGGTCTATAGTCACCACTCCTTGTTGAACCGGTTCAAGGGTGGAAACAATCGTTTCTACAAATAGAGGTAAATCTTGCACGGGAGTTTGAAAGGTCTGCTGAAATCTCCAGGGAGTGCGCCTAAACTTTTTGACCGCGCCTGGGGTGCTACTGGTTTTCATTCGTCTCGCGCATCAGCATCAGTCGTTCCGGGATTTCCACTTCGCCATCCCGTCCCATGACAAAACCTGCATGTTATTTTTACAGCCTCACCTTTGCAGATGATGCAATTAGAATCAACGCATTGAATCCGCCAGCGATTACCTTCAAGTTGTAAATGGTAGCGGTGTTTCTGGTGAAGCACTCGACTGTGGAGCTTTCTGATCAATTCAGTAATCGCTATTGCTCCTGTGTCAGAACTGGAAACACTCGCAATCTTTTCTGACTCCCATGCTTCCAATGTTCCCTTGCGGCTGTCGAAGTAGCATTCGCCGGTGAAAAACTTTTCCCGAAAGGGCGCGCGGCTCGCCAACTCTCGTTTCTCAGCTTCAATATGTTCGCGCAAATAATCGCGCATGAATTCTTCAGGTGTTGGCATTGGCATCCTTTCAAAGAGTCTGTTTGTGGCGAGAATTTCTGTCAAGCCCATCTCCTGCGCTTAAAATTCAGTGCCTTCATCGCAACGCTTGCACTCCTGAAACGCCTTCCTCTTAGTGTCTATTCGTGTGAATTCGTGGTTGAACCTGATTGTTTCCACCTGGTTGCTCTTTGACTTAAGTCGTTTGACGGGTAAAATTTACATTTAGAGGCTCGGGTCTTAATGGATTATGAAATTCAAAATTGTCATCGCAGGCGGAGGCTTTGCGGGAGTGTATTGTGCCAAATCGATTGTCCGTCGTCTCGGGCACGGTAGCATCGATCAGGTGGCATTGATCGCTGAACAGAATGTGATGGTGTTTCAGCCGATGCTTGCAGAGGTGGCCGGAGCCGCGCTTTCCCCGCTCGATGTGGTGAATCCTCTGCGGCAGTTCTGCCAGGGGGTGAATGTTCTGCGCGGCAAGATCATCCGGGTCGATTTGGAAAGGCGGGAACTGGAGCTGGACGCTGGAAGGTTTACCAAAAACCTCATGGTGGAGTTCGAGCACCTCGTGTTGGCCATTGGCAGTGTTGTCGATTTAAGCCGCGTGCCCGGCATGCCGGAGCATGCTCATGTGCTGAAAAATTTCGGCGATGCCTTGAAGTTGCGTGCCGCCATGATTAATCGTCTCGAACAGGCAAACCTGGAACCTGACAATGACGTCATCCGCAGATTATTGACCTTCGTCGTCGTTGGCGGCGGCTATTCCGGTGTGGAGACAGCAGGGCAGATGCTGGACCTCGTGGAGGACGTAAAGCGGTTCTACCACAACCTTCGCAATGCCAGCGTGCGGGTGATCCTGGTGCATAGCGGCCCACGATTAATGCCGGAGGTGAGCGAGTCACTGGCCGTCTATGCAGAAAAAAAATTACGCGAGCGGGGGATGGAAATCATTCTCAACTCGCGTGTTGTTTCGATGACCGCCAACAAGGCCTTTTTGCAGGACGGCAACTCCATCGAAACGAATCTGGTCTTGTCAACCGTCGGCAATTCACCGAATCCCGTGATCACGGACATCTGCAAGCAATATGGCCTCGAGTCGGTAAAGGGACGCATTCGGACGGAACCATCAATGCAGGTAAAGGGCCGCGATTGGCTCTGGGCCGCCGGCGATTGTGCCGCTGTGCCGAGCAACGGTGAACCATCCTCGCCGCCCACCGCCCAATTTGCTCAACGACAGGGAAAACTGTTGGGAGAAAATGTTGCTGCGGTTTTAAGCGGGCGGAAGCCTCAGCCATTTCATCATAAGAACCTGGGCCAACTGGCATCCATCGGCCATCGTACCGCGGTCGCGGAGATACTGGGCATGCATTTTTCCGGATTTATCGCCTGGTTTATCTGGCGCACGACTTATCTCTTCAAGCTGCCCGGCATTGAGCGGAAGTTTCGGGTAATGGTGGATTGGACGGTCGACTTGTTTTGGCCGCGTGACATAAGTCTCGCGGCTCCGACACCAACAAAATTGCTGCAGGAAATGCATCTTGAAAAAGGTGACGTTGTCTTTCACGCCGGAGAGCCTGCCTTCTCATTCTATATTTTGAAGGAAGGTCAAATCGACGTCTTTGACGGCGATCGACTGCTGGGCTCAATCCCGGAAGGGCAGACTTTCGGCCAACATGCCTTGGAAGCCGGCAGGTCATGGTATTTTAGCGCGATCGCCGCAAAAACGAGCACACTGGTTGCCGTAAGCCGGGAAGCTTTTGAAACCTTCTATAAATCGAGCCAGAATTTTCGCGATTGGGTGAAACGTTCCGAGGACGAAGGACCCATCGCCAGGGAAGTTCGCCGCAAGGCTGCGAGCCAGGAGTTGAAGGAACCTGTTACAAAAACGTGATCGAAGGTGGTTCACTTCTTATTTTTCAAGGAGAGCCGATATGAGGGCGAACCATTGTTTATTTTATCTTTGGCTGACACTTTTCTGCCTGGGCCTCTGCACTGACCGAGGAAATGATTTATCAACAACCCGTTTGCCACGAGTTTCATCTGCTCAAACCAAAGGTCCTGCTGATGATCGGTCAGGCGGATCGGACCACGCTGGGCAGGAATCGCGTGACTCCCGAAGTCCTTAAAACGCTCGGGCAATATCCTGAATTGGGCAGGAAAACTGCTAAAATCATTCCGAACTTTAGATTGGTGGAAATTCCGAATTGTGGACATATTCCACACTTCGAAGCTCCACAAGTGTTTAACAGCGAATTGCTTAAGTTCCTTTCCGAGTAAGTCGATTTTTGTGAACTCTCTTCGACTGTGTTAATTATACAAGTTCGTCATACAAACGTGACTTGATCGGAGAGCCGGAATTTGCATTATAACAATGGTATTTTGAAATATTTACCAACTTAATGCCGTCTGAATCTGAAATTGATCATCTGAAACGAAAGGATTGAAAATGCAAAAGAGATCTACTGGCACCGCCAGTAATGAAAGAAAAACGATCGTGGCCAGCGCGGCAAGCGCCGCTCCAGTCGTGACCAGGAAAGCCGTTGCCCAACCCAGTGCTGAAGACATCGCACGTCGCGCGTATGAGATTTACGTTGCCCGTGGTCAGACTGCGGGACGCGACCAGGAAGATTGGTTGCAAGCCGAGAGAGAACTGACGGGCGCCACCACTCGTAATAACTAATCTCTTCTCTTTTAAAAGCAAAGGGAGCGGCTTTCCAGGCCGCTCCCTTTTTTATCCCCAAAGAATCTTAACCTTTAGTAACCAGCACTTGTTCCAATAATTCGTTCAAGCGCTTGAGCATGGTGCGGGGATCTTCCAGCAACCCGGCGGCCACTCGCGCGTTGTCGAGAACTTGTTCCACCACTTTGCCGGCCAGTGCCGTATCGGTGTGACGCATCTTTTCCAACCGGTTCATGATTGGGTGTGATGGATTGATTTCCAAATCTTGTTTGAAAGGAGTTTGCTCCTCATTGTCCTTCTTCATCGATTTCATGATACGGCGCATGCTGGAGGTCATGAACTTGTCACTGTCCATGATGACGGCGGGACTCTCCACCAGTCGTTTGGAGGCGCGAACCTCTCCCACGCGATCGGCGAGTGTCTCCTTGATCCATTTCGCGAGGTTTTGCGCTTCTTCATCAGAGAGCGCACCTTCCTTTTTGGCTTCTGTCAAATCCAGTTCAGCCTTTTCTGCCGAGCCCAGGTTCTTGCCTTCAAATTCGTGCAAGTGTTCCATGACGAATTCATCCCACGGATCGTAGAGAAAGAGCACTTCGAGTTTGCGTTCCTTGAATACCTCGAAATAAGGGCTGCTCTCCGCGGCTTCGCGGCTGGGAACGATCAGGTAATAGATTTCCTTCTGCTCTGAACCCATGCGTTTCACGTAATCTGCCAGCGAGGTCTGCTTGCCTTTCTCCAGCATGCTGGATTCATAGCGCAACAGTTTTCCGAGCGCCTGCTTATGGGTAAAGTCGGTTACAATTCCTTCCTTGAGGAATCGATTGAACTGTCCATAAAACTTCTCATAAGTGGCGGTGTCTTTCTCACTTTGCTCTTCGAGGAACTTCAAAAAACGACTGGTTAACACCTGGTTCAGCTTTTTCATCAGCGAAGTGTCCTGCATCGTCTCACGCGAGATGTTCAGCGGGAGATCTTCGCTGTCAACCACACCTTTGAGGAAGCGCAACCATTCCGGAAACAAGCCTTTTGCCTTCGCCTGAATCAAAACCTTGCGACAATAAAGATTGACCTCTGATTCTGTGCGGGCCATCCCCATCGATTCGAAATTGCGCGCGGGCACGAACAGCAAAGCCTGGATGGACAGGGGAGCATCGGCAGTGAAATGCAGGCGGTATAGGGGATTGTCGTGATCGTGGCCTACATATTGATAAAATTCATTGTACTCCTCCTCTTTGATTTCATTTTTGCTGCGTGCCCATATGGCTTGAATGGTATTGAGACGCTTTCCATTCAGCTCAATCGGGAACTGCACGAAACCTGAGTAGCGTTTGATGATTTGCTCAATCGTATCCGCTTTCGCGAAATCCTTGGCATCCTCCTTGAGATGCAGGGTTATTTTGGTTCCTCGAGGCAAATCTCCCGCTGGCTCGATTTCGTAACCACCAGTGCCCTCGCTGATCCAGCGCCAGCCTTGTTCATCCGGAATGGCAGAGCGGCTTAGCACCGTGACTTTATTGGCCGCCATGAAGGCGGAGTAAAATCCAACACCGAACTGGCCAATCAGTTTGGCATCCGGTTTTTTGTCTTCCGCCAATTGTTTCAGGAATGCCTTCGTTCCTGAATGGGCTATCGTGCCGAGGTTCTCCACCAACTCCCCGTGCGTCATGCCAACACCAGTGTCGGTAAAGGTAATGGCATCGTCCTGGGTGGTTATCGATATTGCCGGGGCAATCTCAGGTTGATATACCGGCTGCCCGGAAGACTGCGTAAAGCGAAGCTTTTCGCACGCATCCGCGGCATTCGAAATAAGCTCGCGGACAAAGATTTCCTTATCGGTGTAAAGTGAATGAATGACAATATCCAGCAATTGCTGAATTTCTGCCTGAAAATGATGTTTCTCAGTAGTGCTCATATGCAAGGAGTAGTAAATACAGGAGTTACATTACGTCAATGCCTTCCTGAAATTTGTTTCAACATCGCGAATTGGGAAAGAGCGCCACTTCATTTTATAAAACGACAATACCTCACCATGGCGCGCCTTTTATAAAAGATAAAGGTGCTTCGACCTGGAACAAGATTGGATCAATGGCAGGCATTATGTTCAAAACGATTTACCCGCCAATAAGGTCTTCACCTCATTGTATCAATAAACGCGCCGTATAGCATTAAGCCCACTGAATCAATTGGCTTTTGGATAATGAAGCGGGAGTAGAAGGCATCATTGATGGAAGTGTTTTTCACCTGGAATAATGGATGAATCTGGTGCTGGGTTTCCAATTATACCGGCTAACCTGGCGCACAACTTATTGCGATTGAATGTTGCAACCTTTCGGAGTGCTTATCCACGACGATTTTCACCAATCAAACTAACATATGGTCACTGACAATTTGAGTTATCCCCTCACGCCAATGCAGCAGGGCATGATGTTCCATAGCCTTTATGCGCCACAGTCCGGGGTAAACATCCAACAGATTATTGGAAGCCTGCGTCATGATCTGGATGCCGAGCACTTCAGGCAGGCCTGGAACAAAGTGGTGCAGCGGCATGACCAGCTCCGTGTAAGGTTTCAGTGGGAAGGATTAAAGGAGCCGCTGCAAGTGGTGGTGCCAAAAGTGAAGCTGCCATTTGAGATGCAGGATTGGAGCGAACTGTCCCAGGCGGCTTGCGAAGAGAAACTGGAACAATTTCTCAAAACGGATCGGCGACGCGGCTTTGCCATGGCCGAAGCTCCATTGATGCGGGTGACGTTGTTCAAGGAATGCGGGCAACGCTTTCGGTTTGTGTGGACCTTCCATCACGCCATGGTGGACGGACGATCCTTTGCAACCGTCCTAAACGAAGTGTTTGCATGTTACGAGTCGCAATTCAACGGAGTTGAGCCAAAGTTGGAAACACTGCGGCCCTTCAGCGAATTCACACTTTGGCTCAAGCAGCAGGATTTCAGCAGAAGTGAGCTCTTTTGGCGGAAGCAGTTAAAAGGGTTCAGCACACCAACTCCCTTGGTGGTGGACAAACAACCTGCCAACAATGAAAGTGGTGAAGTTGAATATGGAGAAGAGGGTATCAACTTCACTGGGGAGGGAACCACGGCCTTGCGGGCCCTCGCAGAAAAGCATCGTTTAGGACTCAGTACTCTGCTCCAGGCAGCCTGGGCATTGACTCTGAACCGCTATAGTGGCGAGGAGGACGTGGTTTTCGGCGTCACGCGTTCCGGTCGCCGCACCAGTGTGGAAGGCGCAGACTCGATGCTGGGCATTTTCATCAACACGCTGCCGGTGCGGACACAGATTACGCCCGATCAAAAGGTGAGCGATTGGCTCGGGGAACTGCGCGCCCAACAGCAGGCATTACGGGATCATGAGCATACGCCTTTGCTCGAAGTTCAGAAGTGGAGTGAAGTAGCTGCCGGAACACAATTGTTCGACACCATCATCGTTTTTGACCGTGCGACGCTGAACTCCACGCTCCAGGCCCAGGGTGGAGAATGGAAAAAGCGCCACTTCAGAGTCATTGATCAAACCAACTTTCCCCTGACACTGTTCGGCTTTGCGGAAAGCGAATTAATCCTGAAGTTCGAACACGACAAGCGACGATTTGACGCCCCGACCGTTCGGCGGATGCTGGGGCATGTAAAAACCCTGCTTGAAGCCCTCGTTACCCGGGTGGATGGGAAGATTTCCGATCTGCCAATGCTTACTTCCGGCGAGGAATATCAACTCTTGCACGAGTGGAATGAGACTGGGGTTCAGCATGACCGCAGCAAGTGTATCCATGAACTCTTTGAAGCACAGGCTGCAAAGACCCCCGAGGCGATTGCTGTGGCTTTTCAGGAGGAAGAGTTGACCTACCGCGAACTGGACGAAAGAGCAAACGAACTGGCCTGCCACCTGCAAAACTTGGGCGTGGGACCCGACGTGCTCGTTGGGATTTGTGCAGACCGTTCGGCAGAGATGGTGATTGGCTTGCTGGGAATCCTGAAGGCTGGTGGCGCCTATGTGCCCGTGGATCCGGCCTATCCGCGAGACCGAATTGCGCACATGATCAACGACTCTCAGATGCCGGTGTTGGTGACTCAGACGCATCTGGTTGCCACACTCCCTGAGCATGACGCTCGAGTGGTATGTGTGGATGGAACGGACTGGCGGACTGGAAAAGAGACACCAACAACAAAGACCAAAACAGGTCCGGATAATCTGTCCTATGTAATCTATACCTCTGGTTCCACCGGCAAGCCAAAGGGCGTGATGCTGATGCATCGGAACGTGGTGAATTTCTTCACAGGTATGGATAAGATTCTAGGCACAAAGCCTGGAACCTGGCTTGCGGTCACCAGCATTTCTTTCGATATTTCTGTACTCGAACTCTTCTGGACATTAACGCGAGGCTTCAAGGTCGTCATTCAAGGAGCAGAGGACAAGTCCATGCCCATCTCGGAGCCATTGGATGAAAGTATCAGCAAAAAGATGGATCTTAGTCTCTTTTATTTTTCCGGTGATGAAAGTCAGACGCCCGGTGACAAGTACCGGTTGGTTTTGGAAGGCGCAAAATTTGCCGATCAAAATGGATTTGCCGCTGTGTGGACTCCCGAACGCCACTTTCATCAATTTGGTGGTTTATTTCCAAATCCCTCGGTTACCAGCGCTGCGATAGCTGCCGTGACCAAGCGGGTGCAAATACGTGCAGGCAGCGTGGTCCTTCCTTTGCATGATCCCATTCGAGTCGCCGAGGAATGGGCGATGGTAGACAATATTTCCAATGGCCGGGTAGGCCTTTCATTTGCTTCCGGCTGGCACTCCAACGATTTCGTGTTTGCGCCGGAAAATTATCCTGATCGCAAGAGCCTCATGTTTCAACACATTGAAACCGTTAAAAAACTATGGCGTGGAGAACAAATCACCCGCCGAGGCGGTGACGGTAAAGATGTTACCCTGCGAATTCTTCCAAAACCGGTGCGACAGAATGTGCCTCTGTGGATCACCGCATCCGCCAGCCCAGACACCTTCCGCCTCGCCGGAGAAATGGGCGCCAATGTGTTGACGAATTTGCTTGGGCAGACGGTTGAGGAAGTTGCGGAGAAAATTGCGATTTATCGCAAGGCATGGCGTGAGCACGGCCATGGCCCGGGAGAAGGTCATGTCTCGTTGATGCTGCACACCTTTGTGGAGCGGGACATGCAAACTGTGCGTGAGAAAGTGCGTGGACCATTTACAGAGTATCTGAAGACTTCAGTAGATCTGGTGAAGAAGGCTTCTTCCGCATGGTCGTTCGCAGCATTTCAGAAGCCCGGCGCCAGGGCCGATGGAAGCCATAACATTGACTTTAATACGCTCAACGGTGAGGACATGCAGGCCTTGCTGGATCACGCCTTTGAAAGATATTTCGAAACGAGCGGCTTGTTTGGAACACCTGACACTTGTTTAAAGATGGTAAATCAACTCAAGCGCATCGGCGTGGATGAAATCGCCTGTTTGATCGACTTTGGAGTTGATGTTGACTCAGTGCTCGCCAGCCTGCCGTACTTGAGCGAGTTAAATGAAAAAAGCCGACCAGCCATCCCGGCTGAACGCGGCAGGTATACGATTGCCAACCAGATAAAACGACATCAAGTCACCCATTTTCAATGCACTCCATCACTGGCGCGCATGCTGGTGTCGGACAAGGAAGGTGCTGCCGGACTTCATGCGTTGCAGGAGTTTTTGGTGGGAGGAGAGGCGTTGCCCATAACCCTGGCAAAACAACTGACGGAGGTGATCAGCGGTCGGATTCACAACATGTATGGGCCTACGGAGACGGCGATTTGGTCCACAACGCAAATAATTCAGAAAAACAATGCACATGATGTAACCATCGGACGCCCCATCGCCAATACGCAGATTTATATTTTAAACAAACATGGCCGGCCCGTGGCAGCGGGATTGCCCGGCGAATTGCTTATCGGAGGCGAAGGAGTAGCGCGTGGTTATCTGAACAGGCCGGAGCTTACGGCGGAGCGATTTGTCGTAGATCCATTCGAAAAGGCGACAAATGCGAAACTTTATCGCACGGGAGATTTGGCCCGCTATCGGGCGGATGGAACCATCGAGTTTATGGGGCGAATCGATCACCAGGTAAAGCTGCGCGGTCATCGAATTGAACTGGGAGAGATCGAGACGGCCTTGGTTGCTCATCCCTTGGTGAGGGAAAGCGTCGTTGTCGCCCTGGAAGAAAAGACTGGAGACAAGCGACTGGTGGGATACGTGGTCCCAAGAGGAAATTCCAATGGTCAAAATGTCGGTAGCGAACGGATCAATCAATGGCAGGCGATTTGGGACGGCACTTACGGCGAAAATCAGCAGAGTAAGGACTTCGCCCTCAACCTCGCCGGGTGGACCAGCAGCTATACCGGACAACCGATTCCTGAACCGGAGATGAGAGAATGGGTGGAATGCTCTGTGGAGCGAATTCTGGGGATGAGGCCCAGGAAGGCATTGGAAATCGGCTGCGGAACCGGACTTTTATTGTTTCGAATCGCGCCGCATTGTCAGGAATACTGCGGGGTGGATTTCTCGGAAAAGGCACTGGACTACGTGCGGCAGCAATTAACCCGGCACGATCTGGCCCAAGTCTCCCTGAAGCAGAAGCGAGCCGATGATTTGGCTGAATTACCCACCCAGTCGTTCGATACCGTCATCATTAACTCCGTGGTGCAGTATTTCCCGAGTGCTGAGTATCTCACGCAAGTTCTGGAAGGCCTGACGAGCAAGGTGTCATCCGGAGGCCAAATATTTGTAGGTGACGTCAGAAGTCTCTCCTTGTTGGAAGCCTTCCATGCCTCCGTGGAGATGCACCAGTCGTCGGTTGCAGTTACGCGCGCGCAGTTCAAGCAGAAGGTGCAAAGTCGAATCGGCAAGGAAGAAGAGTTGGTCGTTGATCCCGGATTCTTTGAGGCATTGAAGCAACGGTGCCCAAGAATTGGCCGGGTTGAGATACTCCTCAAGCCTGGCCGGCACCACAATGAAGTCACACGCTTCCGCTACGACGTGGTTTTGCATGTCGGCGAACAACCAACCACGTCGACGGAAATCCAGTGGATCGACTGGGCTGCTCATCCAGTAACTCCCACGGAAATTACACAACTGCTGGCCACACCACAGTTGGAGGCCGTCGGAATTGCCCAGGTCCCGAACGCGCGATTATACAATGAAGCGCGGCTGCTTCAATGGTTGAACGGTCAGGAAGGTCCTGAAACGATTGGAGAATTTAGAGAAAGTTTGCCTGGCGGCGTGAAAGGAGCAATTGATCCGGATAGCTTGGTGGCCTTGGGGCGGGAGGTTGGGTTTGCCGTGGATATTACGTGGTCCCCCGCTGAGATGTTTGGAACCTATGATGTCTTGTTCCGGTGCAGAAGTATCGTGGTTGCTCCCTTTATTCCCAGGGAAACCAGGAACACAGTGAAGAGTCTGCAGGAATACGTAAATCGTCCCGCTCAAGGACGTCCCGACACGAAATTCGCCTTGCAGTTAAAGAGCTATTTGAAGCAGAGACTTCCGGAGATCATGGTGCCGTCCGCATTCGTGATTCTGGAGAAGCTGCCCTTAACACCCAATGGCAAAATCGATCGCCGTTCCTTGCCGTCCCCTGATACCATACGTCCTGATTCGAGCGCGCAATTCGTTGCGCCAAGGAACGCGGTGGAATCAGCCCTGGTGACGATCTGGTGCGAGGTGTTGGCTCTTGAAAAGGTGGGGGTTGAGGACAACTTTTTTGAACTGGGAGGTCATTCGCTGCTGGCCACACAACTCATCTCACGATTACGCGAAAGCTTCAGGATGGAAATTCCGCTCAGATGCCTGTTTGAAGCACGAACCATCGGCAAGTTGGCCGTGAGCATGGTGGCTTACGAAAAGAAACCGGGTGTTCTCGAAAAGACCGCACAAGTCCTCAACAAACTTGCGAGCATGTCTCCAGAAGAGATGCAGGAAGCGCTAAGCAGGAAAAAAACTGTCTTACACGCATGAGGAAAAAAGAGGCAGCAGATCTGGTGAATTCCTTCGGAGAAGGGAACAGGTCGGGTTGGCTTTAAGGACGTCGACCAGGAAAGCACATTTGATCCTGTGAACCTGCTACTTCAGAGGTAGGGAAGGGGCTTTAATGCGTCTGTGCAGGAGAATGGAAGACTGAGCTACCCAGAAGGCAGACGATTTCCACTCCTCGGTTTGTGCCCGGCAAATTGCCTCAGTTACTATCTGGTGATCGTGCAAATTGTCCAAAATTTAGCACGGACAGAATATATTGTCCTGCCCGGCACATCATGAGAATCGGCTCGACCAGGAATTAATCTGACTAGGTAGTTATGATTTAATCAGCAGCGGAGCGGGCTGGATTGCAAGTGCGGCCATTTCACTCAGTCCGGCGCAACTAATTACCTCGAGTCACTTTGACTCGATCATAAGTGATTAAAAGCATCAGATACATGATTGTCATCCCCCCTTTTGTTTTTCTAAAAACAGGATGGTTTGGCCATTCCGTCAAGAGATTGGCAAGTAATGTGCTCTCTGGCTTTCAGGCGCACGCACGCCATCTATGACAGTGCCAGTCGAAATCCTATTTATTGAAGACTATGAACCTGATGTTCAGTTTTTATTCCTATTGCTGAAGCGGCATAGGATTTCAAACAAGGTGCATGTTATTAATAACGGTGCCGAAGCACTCGATTTTATTTTTTGTCGTGACAAGCATGCAAATCGGGCATCGGAGCCATTGCCGGCGGCCATTTTTCTGGATATACGAATTCCCAAGGTGGATGGCTTTGAAATTTTGCAACAGGTCAAAGAAAATCCCCAAACAACTCATATACCGGTAATTATGATGTCTGGTTCCACCTTCCCTGAGCAGTCAGAACGGTGCAAGATTCTAGGAGCAAGCGCCTGCATTCAGAAGCCGGTAAAATTTGAAGATTTGTGCAGCATTTTCAACCAGGCAGGATTTAGCTGGCTGCTTATTGAACATGAATTGGTGAGCTAGGATCAGAACTTTGTGCCTCTGCTTTCTGGCGAACGATCCTGCCAGACGTAACGAGGTCGCCCGTTGAGGGATGCGACTGCAAATGATCTTCCGTGGACAAGCGATTTTGTGAACCCGCTCTGGCTTCGCATTTGTGAAGTTACTTTTCATGCAACCGATCACGAGGAGGTTTTCCGGGCAGTGGTCCTGAGGATACGGGTATCTAATCCGATCTCCAGGCCGCGAATTGGTCATTGAAACTTAAACCTAATTCCCTTCATAGGCTTCCGGTAACGAAAAATGGAAGTGGTTTACTGCAAATTGAGTGCTCGTTTGATTTGGGCGGTTCATCTTGTGTTTCCAAGCCAGCACGGATTATAAACAGATGATCCTTTTCTAACTGAATCCTTTGGCGTATGTGGTATTAAGAACATTGAGCGGCGAAGAGCGGCTCAAGGAAAATGAAAAAATCAACGATGGTAACGCTGGTGCTTTCCGGCGCTTTAATCAGTGGGTGCAACAACCAGAGTAATCAAACCTCGGGAGGCGATTGGGATTATGCGGATCAATCGGTCACCAATAACACCTATGTGGCGGGGCGTGGTTATTACCATGCGCCCTATCATGCCTGGTACGAGTATCCTTATAACTATTATCGTCCGGGCTATGGTTACTACTATGGCGGCTTGTGGAATCCAGCGCGCAACGAAAGTACAGTTGTTTATAGCAAACCTGGATACTCAGGTTCATCCGGCTCAAGTTCTCATTTTAGCTCCTCCAGCTCTCACTCTTCATCGAGCATAAGCCGGGGTGGCTTTGGTCATAGTGGTAGTTCTTCATCTTGATTATGAAACGGAACGTGATAGCACCGCGCCCGGATTGGGAGGCGAAAGTCGAGGAAGTGGGGCTTACCTACCACACACCGGAAGGCCAGAAGTACTGGGACGAATCGGCATATTATGAACTGACTTCAGCCGAGGTGGACACGTTGGAAAAAGCTGCCAACGATCTGCATGTGATGTGCATTGCGGCCGCGCAGCATGTGATTGACGAAGGCCTGTTCGGACTGTTGGGTATTCCAGAAGAGGCCGTGCCCTATATCAAGAACTCCTGGGAAAGGGATGATTTTAGCATTTACGGCAGATTTGACCAGGCGTATGACGGAAAAAATCCGCCAAAGATGCTGGAATATAACGCCGATACGCCGACTGCCCTGGTGGAGGCAGCAGTCGCACAATGGTATTGGTTGCAGGATTTCGCCCCGAACTGCGATCAGTTCAACAGCATTCATGAAAAGCTCGTGGCTGCCTGGGGACAATTCAAAATCAAAGCGCCGGGAAAGATCTACTTCGGAGGAATCAAGAACCACCTCGAAGATGCGCAGACGGTTCTTTATCTACAGGACACGTGTCATCAGGCTGGTCTTGAAGTGGATCAGATTTTTATCGAAGACCTTGGCTATGACAAAAGGAAACTGGAATTTGTAGATTTACAAAATCGGAAGGTTTCAAATTACTTCAAGTTGTATCCATGGGAATGGATGTGGCATGAGGAGTTTTCCTATTGCCTGAAACAGGAGCTCTGCAACTTTATTGAGCCGATGTGGAAGATGTTGCTTTCGAACAAAGGCTTGCTGCCCATTTTATGGAAACTCTACCCCGGGCATCCGAATCTGCTTCCCGCATATTTTACTGAAAAGGAATTGCTCACCGGGCACGCTCCCGCGGTTGCAGAAGGTTATGTTAGGAAACCAAAATTGAGCCGGGAAGGCGCAAATGTGAGCATCATTAAGGGCAAATCAACAGTGCAGGAAACGCAAGGGGAATACGGGGAGGAGGGATATGTGTATCAGGCGCTGGCACCACTCGCGGATTTCGACGGCAATCATCCGATAATGGGAACGTGGGTGGTAAACCATGAAGCCTGCGGTCTGGGAATCCGCGAAGACACCTCTTTAATCACGGGGAACTGCAGCCGTTTCGTTCCACATCTTTTTTAACCAAAAAACTTAGAACCAAACTCCAAATGAAAAGAAAACTTCCATCTGTCTTGCTTCCGGTCCTTTCCCTGCTTGCATGGGCGAACAATGTGTCAGCCGAAGGCACGGATACCACTCCCAAATCACTGAGTCATGCCATTTTGAATTCAATTATCTTCGCTACGATCGGCATAGTGGTGGTATTTGTCGGCTTTAAGGTTTTCGATTGGGCAGTAACGAAGATCGATATCGAGAAGGAGTTGTTAAACAACAACGTTGCGGTTGCGATTGTCACGGCGGCAGTAATCATCGGAATCAGCATCATTGTTGCAACCTCGATCATGTAATACTGTCAGAGCACAGCCTTTACGAGCTCAGGAACTTCAAACTTTTTTCCTTTCACGAATTGTTGCGCGAGCACATTGATCCACTCGCGCGATGTCTCAAATTCCTTGATTTCGATGTAGGTCTTTTCCCCCATCGTCGTCAGCTCATAACGGTTAATTTTGACGCGCAGTGGCTGGATTTCTCCCTTGAGATCCAGTTCCACGGAGGCAGTTTTGTTCGTAGAGTCGATTTGCAATTGTGTCATGGTGCCTAATTCCTTGTAACGCTGATTAAAATATTCCCGTGCTCCCCATCCTACGGCTGAATCCGGTATCAGGGGCCGGATTGACTTCAGGATGGAGGTAAGAAAACTCATGTCGCTGATTATTAGTGTAACATACGACACCCTATCTCACACAAGTCTGGAAGCGCATAACTAAAGGCGCTTCCTGCACGACGCTGAACCTCATTTAACTTAGGGTCTTCGCCCCATTTACCCGCCCTCAATCGAAAACTAACATTGGTAGCGCACGGAGCGTTGTTCCTGGCGCGATTACAGGGCGTACGACTAAAGACTAAAGGAAAAGTGGATGCCGCAGATTTTTCATCGGCGCAGCAACACTCTCGCAAGGGCAAGTATCCTGGGGTTTGCAATATTTCTCATCCTCGGGGGCTGGGGACTTCATGCGGTGTGGTGGTCGCCATATATGACCAAAGTCAATATTCCCATCGAGCAGCCGGTGCCATTCAGTCATGAACATCATTACGGCGGATTGGGAATTGATTGCAGGTACTGTCATACCTCCGTCGAAAAATCCGCTTTTGCAGGCATCCCCGCAACCGAAATATGCATGACGTGCCACTCACAGCTTTACACGGATGCTCCGCTGCTGGCGCCGGTTCGCCAAAGCCTCGCAAAAGATATACCCATGCAATGGAACCGGGTTCATGATCTGCCTGATTTCGTTTTCTTCAATCATGGCATTCATGTGAACAAAGGGATTGGTTGCTCAACCTGTCATGGACCGGTGAATAAAATGCCGCTGACCTGGAAGGCGAACACTCTTTATATGAAATGGTGTCTTGAGTGTCACCGTGACCCAGCCAATTACATCCGTCCACGGGAGGAAGTTTTCAACATGCAATGGCAGCGTCAGCCTGACCAACGAAAGCAAGGGCAGAAACTGGTTCAAGAATACCACGTCAACGTGAAGCAACTTACTGACTGCAGCATGTGCCATCGATGAAACCATTCTCTCAACTTCCGAAGGCACACGATTTATCCCGAATCCGGGAGAGCTTGGCAGGCACGCGCGGGCGGGAATATTGGCGCAGCCTTGAAGAGGTGGCGCAAACGCCGGAGTTCGAGGCGCTTTTGCACCGCGAATTTCCTGCGCTTGCTTCTGAGTTAACCGACGAAGTAAGTCGAAGATCCTTCCTTAAGTTCATGGGAGCCTCGTTGGCGTTATCCGGCCTTACCGCATGCACCCGGCAATCGGTTCAGAAAATTGTTCCTTACGTAAAGCAGCCTGAGGAAATGGTGCCCGGGCAGCCGTTGTATTTTGCGACCGCCATGCAATGGAATGGCTTTGCAACTGGATTGCTGATTGAAAGTCATGAAGGCCATCCCACCAAGGTGGAGGGCAACCCGGATCATCCTTCCAGTCTGGGGGCTACAAATGTTTTTCATCAGGCTTCACTGCTGGATCTTTATGATCCAGATCGTTCACAATCAGTAACCAATGCTGGCGAAATCAGTTCCTGGGGCTTGTTTCTCAATGCCCTAAACGCAGCACTGGAGCAGCAGGGCAAGGTTGGTGGAGGTGGACTTCGCATTCTGACTGAAACCGTTACCTCCCCGACCCTGGCTGCTCAATTGGCAGATCTGCTTAAAAAATATCCCGACGCCAAATGGCATCAATATCAGGCGATATCCAGGGATCATGCTCAGGAAGGTGCGCGAGCCGCGTTCGGTGAAATAGTTGAAACCCACTACAAGTTCGATCAAGCCAGGGTAATCCTCTCGTTGGATTCCGATTTCCTTTTTGCCCATCCGGCAGGCCTGCGTAATGCCCGCCATTTTGCAAAGGGCCGACGGATTGGAGGGCAAAAAAAAGAAGCAATGAATCGCCTCTACGTGATGGAAAGCACGCCCAGCATTACCGGATCAATGGCGGATCATCGACTGCCACTCGAAGCCGGCCGTATTGAAGCGCTCACCCGTGCTCTGGCCCATCAACTTGGGATTTCATCCGGTTCTGAACCGGGAGCGGGCAGCAACGAAACGAACGGTAAATGGATTGCAGCAGTCGCTCGTGATCTTCAAGCGAACGCTGGAGCTTGCATCGTCATCGCTGGAGAGCAACAACCCCCCGGAGTTCATGCTCTGGTTCACAGCATCAATGAGAAGCTTGGAAACGCCGGCAAGACCATTGTTTATACCGCTTCCGCTGAGGCAAAGCCGGTGAATCAACTCAATTCATTGAAGGAACTGGTGCAGGACATGGATGCAGGCAAAGTTGACTTGCTGGTAATCCTTGGAGGCAACCCGGTTTTCAACGCACCGCCAGACTTCCAGTTTGCCGATCGCCTGTTAAAGGTCAAATTGCGGATCCAACTCAGTTCCCACTTCGATGAAACTTCGCAGTATTGTCATTGGCACATTCCCGAATCGCATTATTTGGAGGCATGGAGTGACACACGGGCTTTTGATGGGACGACTTCGATTGTTCAACCTCTGATCGAGCCATTGTACACCAGCAAATCGGCGCATGAACTACTTGGGGTCATGATTCAGCAACCCGACCGAAATGGATATGATATCGTGCGGGATTATTGGAAGTCTCAGAAGAAATGGCCGGACTTTGAAAAAGGATGGCGACGTGCCTTGCATGATGGAGTGATCGCTGGGACGGAACTGAAGTCAAAAGAGGTGAAGTTAAAGGGCGGGAGTGACCTGCCACCTGTGGCGGAAATGCAACAGAGTGCTTCTACCAAACTTGAACTCTCATTTGCGCCAGACCCAACCATCTGGGACGGTCGCTTCGCCAATAATGGCTGGCTCCAGGAATGTCCCAAACCTTTCACCAAACTGGCATGGGACAATGCTGCACTCGTGAGTCCTTCCCTGGCAGAGCGTGAGCATCTGGCAAACGGAAATGTAGTGCAGCTAAAGTTTCGCGGACGCACCTTGCACGTTGCAGTGTGGATCGTGCCCGGGCAGGCGGAAAACACCGTCACCTTGACGCTGGGGTATGGCCGGCGACGTGTGGGGAAGGTGGGAAGCGGAACCGGTTTTGACGCCTATGCACTTCGCACCTCCGATGCATTGTGGTTCGGTAATGGACTTGAACTGATAAAAACCTCCGATCATTACCACCTGGTCACCACGCAGCATAGTCACAATATTCACGGGCGTGACATCATTCGGGAGGCGAACGTCAAAGAATTTCAAGAGCACCCCGCATCGGTGCAGGACCAAGGCGAACTCCCATCCCGTGATCACACTCTTTATAATCCCAACGAATTTCAGGATGGTGATTATGCGTGGGGGATGGCCATCGATTTAAACACGTGTATTGGTTGCAACGCCTGTATCACCGCCTGTCAGTCGGAGAATAATATCGCCGTTGTCGGCAAGGACCAAATCGGGCGGGGCAGGGACATGCTCTGGTTGAGGGTTGATCAATATTTCAGCGGCGGCCTCGACAACCCAGAGGTCAATAATCAACCCGTTCCCTGCATGCATTGCGAAAACGCCCCCTGTGAACTGGTTTGTCCCGTCGCAGCCACATTGCACGATCATGATGGACTAAATTTGCAGGTTTATAATCGCTGCGTCGGAACACGCTACTGCTCCAACAACTGCCCATACAAAGTTCGGAGATTCAATTTTCTCGAGTATTCCAACTACCACACCCCGGTTCTCAAAGCGATGCGCAATCCGAATGTCACAGTACGTTGGCGGGGCGTGATGGAAAAGTGCACCTATTGCATCCAAAGGATCAGCTCGGCGCGGATCAGCGCGAAGGAAAAGAATCGGAGGATTGGCGCGAACGAGATTATGACGGCCTGCCAGCAAGTCTGCCCGGTCGAGGCAATTGTGTTCGGCGACACCAAAAATCCTGACAGCAGCGTTTCAAAACTCAAAGCCAGTTTGCTTAACTATTCCATGCTGGGAGAACTCAACGCCAGACCTCGGACGACTTATTTGGCGAAGCTAAGAAATCCAAACCCGGAATTGGAAAACGTAGGAACCCATCAGGAAAAGGATAAATCACATGCCTGATGGCACGCAAAAAATCTCCGATGCCGCCAAAAATGACAAGGATTACCCCGTCACTCCTTTAGGCTATCCCGCGCGCATTCTCGGCCCGGGTGAGACTTACGATTCGGTGACAGATACCATTGCGGATGTGGTTCTCGAACATCCTCGCCCGAAGTTCTGGTGGGTGAGCTTCGGGGTGGCGTTTTCGCTGCTGATGCTTTTGCTCTACGCCATCTCGTATCTGCTCTATAAAGGCGTTGGCATATGGGGAATCAACATTCCCGTGGCCTGGGGCTTCGCCATAGTGAATTTTGTCTGGTGGATTGGAATCGGCCATGCCGGCACTTTTATTTCCGCCATCCTGCTGCTGCTGCTTCAAAAATGGCGTACTTCCATTAATCGTTTCACAGAAGCAATGACGTTGTTTGCAGTGGCCTGCGCCGGGATGTTTCCGTTGCTCCATTTGGGAAGACCATGGCTGTTCTATTGGCTGCTCCCGTATCCTGATACCATGGGTTTGTGGCCGCAATTTCGCAGTCCGCTCGTCTGGGACGTCTTTGCGGTCAGCACCTATTTCACGGTTTCACTTATCTTTTGGTATGTCGGACTCATTCCAGATGTCGCCACGTTACGGGATCGCGCAACCACGCGTGGCAAACAGGTTTTTTACGGGATGCTGGCTTTGGGCTGGCGTGGTTCAGCGGTCCATTGGCAACGGCATCAATCTGCCTATCTTCTTCTTGCCGGGTTGGGCCACTCCGTTGGTCCTGTCGGTGCACAGCGTTGTCAGCTTTGACTTTTCCGTGGCCATCGTGCCGGGTTGGCATTCCACGATCTTCCCACCGTACTTTGTGGCCGGCGCCATTTATTCCGGCTTTGCCATGGTGCTGAACATTGTCATTCCCATCCGCAAAATTTACGGACTGCAAAGCCTGGTGACCAAGCGGCACCTGAACAACATGGCCAATGTGATGCTGGCAACCGGTTGGATGGTGGCCTACGGCTATCTGATGGAGGCATTCATGTCTTGGTACAGTGGCGATACGTTTGAGCAATACATGATGAAGAACCGGGCATTTGGTCCGTATGGCTGGATTTTCTGGGTCCTGATGGCTTTCAACGTGGTCATCCCGCAGGCGCTGTGGTCGAGGCGCGTTCGAACCACGCCCCTTTTACTTTTTATCGTCGCGCTCTTCATTAATGTAGGCATGTGGGTGGAGCGGTTTGTGATTGTGATCACCAGCCTGGCACGAGATTTCACCCCTTCCATGTGGCGGATGTATTATCCCACTGTTTGGGACTGGGCCACCTTGATCGGGAGCGTCGGGTTATTCCTTACTTTGCTGTTCTTATTCATCCGGTTCCTGCCAATGATTTCCATTTCAGAAGTGCGCGAGCTGATTGCCGAACATGAGGAGGTGGAGCCATGAAAGATGAGGCCGCCATCCATGGGTTAATGGCAGAATTTCGTACCCACAAGGATTTGCTGGGAGCGACGCAACGCTGCCATGCCGAAGGTTACCGCAAGATGGACGCCTATTCACCATTTCCCGTGGAAGGACTTGCCCAAGCTCTGGGGCGGCGGAAGACCGCTGTCCCGTTTACGGTCCTGATTTGTGGCATCACGGGTGGTCTCGGTGGTTATTTCATGCAATGGTACGCGATGGCGGTGGACTATCCTTTCAACATCGGCGGGCGGCCGCTGCATAGCTGGCCTGCATTTATCCCGATTACCTTCGAACTCACCGTCCTCTGCGCAGCGCTGGGCGCAATCATTGGCATGTTGGCCATGAACCGACTGCCTCAACCCTACCACCCGGTTTTCAATGTTCCTGAATTCAGACGCGCCTCATTAGATCGATTCTTTTTATGCATTGAATCCTCAGATCCTGAGTTTGACCCGGTTGCGACCAAAAGGTTTTTGGAGAGCCTCAGGCCAGTGCGAGTTTCGGAGGTGGCTCCTTGAATTCTCCATTCGCCATGGCGCTGGTTGGCATTGCCTTCCTTGGGCTTCTCTGCGGCTGCCGTCATGAGATGTACGATCAGCCCAAATCCGATCCGTTGGAAAAAAGTGATTTTTTTAAGAATGGTGCCGCGTCGCGTCCACTTGTTTCCGGAACTGTTGCCCGAGGTCATTTGGAGGCCGATCAAGCTTTCTACCGTGGCATGATTGGCACTAATCTGGTGACCGAGTTTCCCATGCCCATAACGAAGCAGGTGTTGGAGAGGGGCAGGGAACGCTACGAGATTTATTGTTCTGTTTGCCATGCGCGTACGGGCGATGGAAATGGCATGATTCCGCAACGCGGTTTCCCTGTGCCTCCGTCGTATCATATCGATCGTTTGCGTGACGCTCCCGTTGGACATTTTTACGACGTGATCACGCGGGGGTATGGAGTGATGTATTCTTATGCTTCACGCGTGGAACCAGCCGATCGTTGGGCCATTGCCGCCTATATCAGGGCACTGCAGCTCAGCCATAACTCCAGACTGGAGAATGTCCCTCCTGCTGACCGTGCAAAACTGGAAGGCCAAAATCAATGAACAAAGAACTCCTTTCACGGCTGGATAGATTCCGATTAATCGCTCTTGTTGTTGGATTGATTGGATTGGTTCTGTGTGCCGTGGGCGCGTTTGTGAACACGCAACAGTTTTTTATCTCCTTTTTGTATGGTTCTCTATCGTGGCTGGGCCTGGCGCTCGGCTGTTTTGGAGTGGCGATGATTCATCACCTGACCGGCGGACGTTGGGGGCAGGTTACCAGACGCTTTCTCGAGGCAGGCTTCATGACGCTGCCGGTCATGGCGTTTCTCTTCGCCCCAATCTGTTTTGGTCTGAAGTTCCTTTATCCGTGGGCCCAACCCACCACGGTGGCGGACGACATCATCTTGCAGCATCGCCAGGCCTACATGAATCCGGCCATGTTCGTCGTGCGGGCTGTCATTGCTTTCATTATCTGGATGGTTATTACCCAACTTCTCCGCAAATGGTCTTTGCAACAGGATACGACCAGGGATGTGGAGCCAACCCGCCGCCTGCGAAGTCTGAGTGGCCCAGGCATTGTGCTTTATCCACTTACAGCCACTTTTGTTTATGTCGACTGGATCATGTCGTTGGAGCCGCATTGGTATTCCACGATGTTTGTAGTGATTATCTGTATCGGCCAAATCCTGGCTGCCTATGCCCTTTGCATCATCCTCCTTAGTTGGTTCGGACAATTCAAACCGCTATCAGAGGTAGTCACCGCCACGCATTTTCATCATTTGGGCAACCTGCTGCTCACTTTCGTGATGTTTTGGACGTACGTCTCCTTTGGCCAGCTATTGATCATTTGGTCCGGAAATCTTCCGGACGAAACGGTCTGGTATTTGCACCGTATTGCGGGTGGGTGGAAAGGGATCGTCTGGTTCCTATTTCTATTCCACTTTTTTCTGCCATTCTTCATCCTGCTGTTTCGCAACTCGAAGCGGAATCCACAGGCACTCATGATGCTCGCCACCATCGTCTTTGTGGCGCATTTCGTCAGTGTGTACTGGTTTATTGCTCCCTCGTTTTACCCAACCGGATTTCATGTCAGTTGGCTCGATTTTGCCGCCCTCTTTGGAGTGGGCGGTCTCTGGGTTGCAACTTTCATTTCACTCCTCATGGGACCGTCGTTGATTCCTTTAAATGATCCGCGAGTGGAACACCAAATTATTGAAGCTCATGCAAAATAGCGCACATCCTCAATCTGCTCCCAATCCAGCCGGGAAAGGCACGGAGTCATCTGATGTCGGTTTGAAGTTCGTCATGATTTTCATGGGAATACTGCTCGCCAGCGCAATTGTGATTCATTTGATCCTTGGCTTGCAGTTTCGGCACTACCTCCACACTCACGGTCAGGCGGATCAGGAAGCTCAGGAAAGGCAGGTGCTTCCCGCCGTTGCCCAGTCGCGGCAACTCTGGCCGGAACCGCATCTGCAAATTTCCCCGACAACCGATCTGGAACATTTTAGAGATCGGGAAAATATCGAACTACAGAGCTATGGTTGGGTCGATAAAAAAGCCGGAATCGTACGCATCCCCATCGACCGGGCGATGGATCTCTTGCTGCAAAAAGGTCTGCCGGTGCGAACGAGTACAAATGCCGCCCAGACTGGTGGTTCCAATTTGCAGCTCATTCAAGATCGCCGGGGAGAATACGTTCCTCCGCAAGGAGGGAATCAGTGAAACTCCTCTTCCATTGCCCACACGGAGTGAAACTCGCCTGCACGTGGGGATTATGTTTTTTACTTTTCGTTTGTACGGCTTCGTCTGCAAAGGCGGAAGTGGTTACCGATGAAACTTTGAAGAAGATCACCTTCGACCAGAAGCTCAATCAGCAGATAGCCCTTGAATTGCAATTTCGAGACGAACAGGGACGCATTGTTAAACTTGGAGATTACTTTGGAAAACGGCCGGTTATTCTCGTTCTGGGCTATTACGGTTGTCCGATGCTTTGCACCCTTGTTCTCAATGGGATGGTGGAGGGTTTGCAGGATTTGAAAGGAAGTGTTGGAGAACAATTTGAAGTGGTTAATGTGAGCATTGACCCGCACGAGACTCCCGCCCTGGCCAGCGCCAAAAAGAAAACCTACCTGAAGCGCTATGGTCGGGCTGGTGCGGCGGGTGGATGGCATTTTCTTACCGGCGACGAAGCTTCCATACGGCAGTTGGCGGACGAGGTTGGCTATCGGTATGCATATGACGAAAAGAGCAGGCAGTATGCACACCCAAGCGGGTTGGTCATTCTGACTCCTAAGGCAAAGGTTTCGCATTACTTACTGGGAGTTAATTTTCCCGGAGAAGAAATGAATTCTGCCTTGAAGGCCGCGGCGGCGGATAAGGTGGGCTCGCCGGTGCAGCAATTGTTGATGCTTTGTTTTCATTACACACCGATCACTGGAAAGTATGGAGTGCTCGTGATGACCGTGGTCAGAATCTGTGCCTTTATCACTTTGTTGCTGTTGAGCAGATTGATCTTCGTCACAATAAGGAAAGATGGCGCTAAAGCCGGGCGGGACCTGGAGGTGCCAATAAAGACGGGCTGAGGTATGAACTTTCCCTTATTTCCCCATCAAGCATCCAGCATCGCCACCAAAGTGGACACTCTCTTTATTGCCCTGGTGCTGCTCAGCCTGGTCCTGCTGGCGATCATTTTTGGTCCCATGTTTTATTTTCTGTTCAAATACCGCAGAGGAAACAAGGCCGATCGCCGGCCTTTGAACTTTGCCACGTGGAAAATTGAAGTGACCTGGACTCTCGTACCATTGTTCCTGGTGCTCGGCATCTACAGTTGGGCTGCGACCGTATATTTTGACCTGGAGCGCCCACCGGCGAACGCGCTTGAAATCAATGTGATTGGCAAGCAGTGGATGTGGAAGCTGCAGCATGCTGAAGGGAATCGCGAGATTAATGAACTTCACGTGCCGCTGGGGAAGGTCGTCAAACTGACCATGGCCTCTCAGGATGTGATTCATAGTTTCTTCATCCCAGCCTTCCGGATCAAACAAGACGTGGTTCCCGGGAGATATGTAACCGAATGGTTCCGCCCAACCAGGCTGGGTACCTACCATTTGTTCTGCGCCGAATATTGCGGAACCAGCCATTCCGGTATGACTGGCAGTATTATTGTAATGAGGCCTGATGAATATCAGCAGTGGTTGGCAAATGGAAGGCCGCAGGAAAATCTGGCTCAAACGGGGGAACGATTATTTCGCGAGCTCGGTTGCAGCGGATGTCACATGGGCAGCGGGCAGGTGAGGGCGCCGCGATTGGAAGGGGTTTTTGGCAAACCAGTTCCGTTGCAAGGCGGCCAGTGGGCATTTGCCGATGAGAAATATATTCGCGACTCGATCCTGCTGCCGCAGTCACAAATTGCTGCTGGTTATGAGCCAGTGATGCCGACCTATCAAGGGCACATCTCAGAGGAGGAACTGTTGCAACTGATTGCCTATGTAAAGAGTCTCGCGAATAAACAGCCATTGGAGGAAACGAAATGAGTGTGATTCCCGAAAGTGAATCCGCCGCACCCGTGATGTTGGAAGAGAATTATTTGGAAGCTGGACATACCATCAAGTCGTGGCTTCTAACCACGGACCACAAACGAATCGGACTGCTTTATCTCTTCTCGATCATTGTCTTTTTCATTATTGCTGCGGTGGCCGCGGGTATCATGCGGTTGGAGTTGCTTACCCCGAAGGGCGATCTCGTTTTATCGAATACCTACAACAAGCTGTTCACCCTCCACGGTGTGGTCATGGTCTGGTTCTTCCTGATACCGTCCATTCCCAACGTCCTTGGAAATTTTCTAATTCCAATGATGATTGGCGCGCGCGACGTTGCGTTTCCCAAACTGAATTTGTTGAGTTGGTATTTGTTCATAGCTGGCGGGTTAATGGCGCTTCATGCCATTATTTATGGTGGCGTCGATACGGGGTGGACCTTTTATACCCCATACAGCAGCAGATATGCAAACACCCACGTTTTTGAAATGGCTGCAGGGATTTTTCTCTCAGGCTTTGCGTCAATTATCACCGGACTCAATTTCATCATCACAGTCCATAAGCTGCGTGCTCCCGGCATGACCTGGTTTCGCCTGCCACTTTTCATATGGTCGCATTATGCGACGAGCTTGATCCTTGTGCTCGCCACGCCAGTGTTGGCAATTACGTTAGCTCTTATGGCGTTGGAACGCATCTGGGGGTTGGGAATCTTTGATCCCAAACTCGGGGGTGATCCGGTACTGTTCCAGCATCTTTTCTGGTTCTATTCACATCCGGCGGTTTACATCATGGTGCTTCCCAGCATGGCTGTCATTAGTGAACTGGTACCCTGTTTTTCCAGGAACAGGATTTTTGGCTATAGTTTCATTGCTTTTGCCAGCCTGGCGATTGCCGTGATCGGGTTTTTAGTTTGGGGACATCATATGTTTGTCAGTGGTCAATCGGTTTACGCGGGAATGATATTTTCCTTGCTCAGCTTCCTCGTGGCAGTCCCATCAGCGATCAAGGTTTTCAATTGGACCGCCACACTGTATCGCGGCTCGATTTCCTTCGAAACTCCCATGCTCTATGCGCTGGGCTTTATCGGATTGTTTTCTGTTGGCGGATTGACCGGGGTGATGCTCGCCGCCATCGCAGTGGATGTCCATGTCACTGACACATATTTTATCATTGCTCATTTTCATTACATTATGGTGGGCGGAACCGTGCTTGGATTCATGGGGGGAATGCACTTCTGGTGGCCGAAGATTACAGGGCGGATGTATCCGGAGAAGCTTGGCCAACTAGCCGCGCTCATTACCTTCATCGGTTTCAACCTGACCTTTTTTCCACAATTCGTCGTTGGTTACCTGGGCATGCCTCGACGGTATCATGCGTATGCGCCGGAGTTTCAGATTTATAACGTGCTTTCCACCGCTGGTGCCACCATCCTGGGAGTGGGTTATCTATTGCCGGTAATTTACTTCACGTGGTCACTATTCAAAGGAAAGCGAGCTCCAGCAAATCCATGGAACGCAACCGGGCTCGAATGGCAGACTACCTCGCCGCCCCCTGTGCATAACTTCGACGAAACTCCACTTGTCACCAAGGGCCCTTACGACTACTCCGCCGAAGAGGAGGAAAAGAAATTGGAGGTGCAACGTGGCTGAGACAAATTCCATGGTGGCGGAACAATTTGACAGTGCCGAACAGCAACATGAAGCCGCTTTGCTCGGTATTTGGACGTTCCTGGCTACTGAAATACTATTTTTCGGAGGATTGTTTTTGGGCTACATCGTTTACCGGCACACGTATCACGAAAGCTGGGTCGTGGCGAGCCAACAGACAAATTTGCTCTATGGAACCATCAATACTGCGATACTTCTCACCAGTAGTTTTACGATGGCTTTGGGGGTTCGAGCTGCTCAGCAAGGAAGGAATCAGATTTTATTCCGGTATCTTCTGGTCACCATTTTCTTTGCCATTGCATTCATGGGAGTCAAGGCGGCGGAATACACCGAGGATATTCGCGAACACCTGGTGCCCGGGCCATCGTTCTCGCTGAAAGGAGCGGCTCAAGGGGAATTGTTCTTTGTTTTTTATTGGGCGATGACTGGCCTGCATGCGATCCATGTCCTCGTTGGCATTGGGGTTCTTTCAGTGATGGCGTTCCTGGCATTCCAACGGCGCTTTGACAAGGATTACTACACGCCCGTGGAACTATCCGGACTGTACTGGCACTTTGTGGATATCGTTTGGATATTCCTGTACCCACTTATTTACCTCATCAACCGACACTAATGAGCAGCAAAATCATTTCAGTAAAGACCTATCTTCTGGTGTGGATTAGCCTGATCCTGCTGCTCCTGATTACCTGGGGAGTATCCAGGATAAACCTTGGTCCTTTCAGCATTGTCATCGCCATGGCGATTGCAGTGTTAAAGATGCTGTTGGTTCTCCTTTTCTTCATGCACGTCCGCTATGGGAGCAGGATCATTTGGATCTTTGCGGGAGCTGGTTTTCTATGGCTAATGATCATGATCACGCTTACGCTGACTGATTATATAACGAGAGGGCAGGTGCGACCCACCAATAAATCGCTGTCTGAGTTTCGAAAACAAATGAACAGTCCGGACTACCTTGATAAAGAGACACACCGGGACAAATGATTACTTTGAGGTTGGATTTAGGCGACAGAAGTAAGTGCGATTTTTATCCAGGGGACTTCTTCCCGGTGCGGCTTTGGTGAAGTATTCAGTGGCATCGCCGATGCCATCTGTTCCAGGTTGGGAGCTTCGGTAGTGCATGCCGATTTTCTGGCCGTTCTCTTCCACCCAGCCGACAAAAAGGACGCTGTGGCCGGACTTCGTTCTCCACAATTGAACAAAATCGCCCAGCTGTGCTTCCTCAAACGAAATGGCTTTCCCAATGCCGAGGTTCTTCATGGCCAATTGACACTGCCTTTCGGCGCTGGTTGCGGTGGCACCGTACCATTCCTTTTGAAATTTCCGAATCTCGTGGCTTGTTTTATCCTTGAGCAAACCTCGTTCCGCCGCTACGCGCATGACCACCGTGAAGGTAAAGCCACAGCAGTAGGTTTTGTCACCGCAGGCCAGAATTTTCTCGCCTTTGAAATTGATTTCTTCGGCCGTTCCGGTTCCTTTCCATGCTGTATTGTATCCGCCGCCATCCTTGAAGCTCCTGGCAATGCGAATGATATCTGTGTTTAAGGCTGCCGCGTCTGCGGCTTGGCCAGGTAGGTTGGATAGTGAAAACGTCAACCAGCAGATTAGGCTGAGGTAGCGCATATTTTGGAGTAAGACTCGGGAGAATTAGGCAGCGCCAAAGCCTCAACTGTCAAGTCTTTCGCCTGCCTCGTTTCGAAGCTGACTTTTGAGTTGAAGCCGTTGTTTCTTGTTTGGGCGCACTGGTCTGGTGCCTGCGTTGAGAAACCCGCGCACTCGTTCCTTTGCCTGCTTGTTGCCTGGCTTTGCGATGCTCCGCCCATCTTAGCCTTTGTGCGGCCGCGATGCTTTCCCTTGCTGCCGGGCTGAGTTGCCTCCGGCCTGCTCGAACCGGAGTTCGTGCAGTGCCAGTTCCGCTCAGAAGCTTCTCCAGTTGATCTTCGAGCACATCAATTTGCTCCCTGATAGCCACGGCTTGCTTCAGTTGTTCAACTGATAGATCTGACAGCATTCTTGTTCCCATGAATTACCCGTAAGTTACAAGACCTCGTGAGTCAAGGCGAAGCCGGACAACCCATTGAAGAGACCTCAGCGTGGCAGAAAGGCACGCGACGGTCGTTATTTACTTTGGCTTTTTCGGGAGGCTCTGAGTAATAGCTCATGCTCTTCTTTATTCAGGCTTTTGATTCTCTTTTGGGAGATCTTATCAAGGATCTTGTTAACTCGCTCCGTTTCCTGCGCGGGGGATGATGGAACCTGGAGTTTCTTTGGTACTGATACTGAACCAAAATGCATGAAGGTTTTTAATGGGAGGAAAAGAGGATTCTTGATCAGGTAAGCCAGCATGCCAAGGGAGAGCAGCATCACGGCAGCATAAAGCTTTGGGCTCCATTGGACGATCTCCGGTTTAAAAGCCGTAGCTGTGGCCAGGCTGATAATCGCGCCCCCCAAATGGGCATCATGACCAACGTTATCTTTTCCTTTGATGGTGCCATGGAATTCACTCGTGAGGAAGATGACCACGTAGAGCCACCCAGGTATCGAGATGGGTATGAACATCATCGAGACACCTATGCCCGGAAATAAAAAAATTGCGGCAAACACGATCCCACATACGCCACCGGAAGCTCCGTAAGCCCGATACTCATGATTGCGGTGCAGCCACAGTGCCAGCAGGTCGCCGCCAATAATGCCTGCAAAATAAATGCTCAGAAACATTAGCGGGCCGTGAATGGACTCAATAAGCCTGCCGAAGGCATACAAACCAAACATGTTGAAGAAGAGATGCCGCCAGTTTGCGTGCAGGAAGGCTGAGGTCACCAGGCGATGATACTGTTTTTCCGCCAGAATGTATCTCGGACAGAAAATGAGCTTTTCTTCGAGCGACGAATTCCTGAAGGCGTAAATAGTGGTCCAAACGGTTATGCCAATTATTGAATATGTAAAAATGGAATCGTGCATGCTCATTGGCAGGGGGGACTGTCAGATTCAATTTTCCTCCAGGTAACTACGAAGCGCTCCCAACTTGCTCCCCAAATTCGTGCCCGGGCAAAGTAGTGTCGCATAGTTCTGACGTCCTTTGATCTGCCGGGGCGAAGCCTGCCAGCAATTTGCCGACCAAGCAACCAAACCCTTCATGGCCGCTAATTGCTCATGGAAGGAGAAGGTAGGGAGACGATTGGTGCGGGAAATAAAGATCGGATTCGCATTGGCGAAGCTTATTTAGCTGCTGGACGACTTTATGGGATTAAAAAGCTTGTTTGCGGGATGTTAACAGAATTGTTTATTCATGAGTAAATGGAATTTGACTTGATAAATAAATCTAATATATAAAATTACGGTCGGCGAATTCGTGAAATATTTCACAAAGTTTCTTGCGAATTAGTCCGCCGCCGTTTTAACTTCGCTGTAATGTCGAAGGTGAAGCCCTCGGCGGTTCAGGCAAAGTGGCTGCGGCAAGCCTGAAAAATGCAAAAAAAATAATTGACGCCAGGCGCTCGATCGCAAGAATCGGTAGCCCTTTTGGTCCGGCGAAACCTGTGCTCGCCGGGACCGGGCTGAACGAACTCTTAAGTTGCTAAACAAGAATTGCAAAGATGTCAGATGTCTTTCCTAAGTGGACAAACCGGCTGCCGGTGATGATCATCATCGGCGTTTTGCTGGTGGGCACTGCCGTGACTGCCGGCGTATGGTACTACTGCTCCAACGCGTATGCCAACGTGGGCTACATGCCGGTGCAACCTGTGGCGTTCTCCCACGCCATCCATGCGGACCAACTTGGTGTTGATTGCCGCTACTGCCATAACGCCGTGGAAAAATCCTGGTATTCCAATATCCCGGCCAGTTCTGTTTGCATGAACTGCCATAACCAGGTGCTCAAGGATGATCCCAAACTGGCTCTGGTGCGTGAAAGCTATGCCACTGGCAAGCCGATCCCGTGGGTCCAAATCCACAAAGTCCCTGACTACGTTTATTTCAATCACTCGGTTCACGTGAATCGAGGTGTGAGCTGTGTGGAATGTCATGGTCAGATCAACAAAATGGATGAGGTTCATCAGGCCAAACCATTGAACATGTCCTTCTGTCTGGATTGCCATCGCAATCCTGCCGCCCACCTCCGCCCGCCTGAAAAAATTACTGATCTCGATTGGAAATGGAGCAACGATCCAAAGCAAGCTGCTGAAATGCAGAAGGCCAATGGACAGAAGTTCGTCCATGATTGGAAAGTTGAATCTCTGCAAAACTGCTCCACCTGTCACCGATGAAAACAGTTCCTCCTCCTTGTCCAACACCGGAAACCGGACCAAAGTATTGGCGCAGTTTAGACCAACTGGCCGAAACGCCTGAGTTCAAAGAATGGGCGCAACGCGAGTTCCCTGCTGGTGCCAGCGAGTTGACTGATCCTGTCACACGGCGATCCTTCGTGAAAATCATGTCTGCCTCGTTTCTCCTGGCAGGTGGTTTTGGTTTGGCTGGTTGCCGTCGTCCGGTTGAGAACATTTATCCTTTCTCCAAAATGCCGGAAGGCTATGTGCACGGTGTGGCGAAGTTTTATGCCACGTCGATGCCTACACGCGGCACAGCAGTGCCTTTGCTGGCGAAGTCGAACGATGGGCGGCCGACGAAATTGGAGGGAAATCCGCAGCATCCTATCAGCAATGGAGGTACGGATCGCTACGTTCAGGCTTCCATTCTAAACCTTTACGATGCCGATCGTGCGCAACGTTTTGCTGAGAATGGAAACAATGCGACGAGCGCGAAGGCTTTTGATACTCTCAAAGAGATTGCTGATTGGGCGCAGAAGAACAGTGGGCAGGGGCTGAGCTTCCTCGCTGAGCGGAGCAGTTCGCCCTCACGCGACCGTCTTCAGGGGATCATTGCCCAAAAGTTTCCAAAGGCTAAATGGCATGTCTATGAACCTGTCGATTTCGATATCCATCGTCAGGCCGCCAGCGTCGCTACTGGCAAGTCGGTCAATCCTTTCTTCAAGATTGAAGCTGCCAAGGTAATCCTTTCCCTGGATGCTGATTTTATTGGTGGAGAAGAAAACGCTTTCGTCAGCATTAATCAGTTCGCGAAAAATCGTAAGACGGAAACCTCGAAGGATGATATGAACCGGTTATACGCTGTCGAAGGTCTGATGACCTTGACAGGCGTAAATGCGGATCACCGTCTTCGTGTTCCCGGCAGTGCGGTTATTAATGTTGCAGCCTCGGTTGCACAGGAAATCCTGCGTCAGGCGGGTGGCAATGTAGATGCAGCGATCGGTCAATTGGCGGATGAGAAGAAACTTCAGGTCATCGCCGAGCAGAACAAGCCGACGTTAAGCGACACACCCACTACGGAAGAACTCGATTTTCAAAAGCGTTGGAGTCCCGATTGGATTAGCAAGTGGGCGAAAGGTTGCGCTGCAGACCTTCTTAAGAATAAAGGCGCAGGCCTTGTTTTGGCGGGACATCGCCAGCCACTGGCCGTTCACCTGATTGCTTACGCCATCAATTCGGCTCTCGGTAATCTAAACAAAACGATCGTTTTCCAGGATATTCAGGAACCTCAGTCTGGTTCCATCGTTGATTTGGCCAAGGATTTGAATGCCGGCCAGGTGGAAACATTGGTGGTGCTCGGTGGCAATCCTGTTTATAACGCGCCTGCTGAACTGGATTGGGCAAAAGCTCAGAGCAAAGCTAAAACCGTTGTTCGTCTTGCTTATTATGAAGACGAATCTTTCCCGACCAACGGCTGGGCGTTGCCGATGGCTCATTACCTTGAATCGTGGGGTGATGCACGCACGGCAGATGGCACAATTGTTTCCGTTCAGCCGCTGATTTCTCCCTTGTTCGACGGATTGACGGAAATCGAAGTGCTCGCTCGTATTGCTGGTGAACAAACCGTTTCATCCTACGACATCGTTCGTGACACCTTCCGCGGTATTGCTGGTGGAGACGAGGAGCAGTGGAAGAAATTTGTTCATGATGGTTTCCTCGACAAGAGCGCTGCGAAGACGGTTGAAGTGCAGCTTGATAGTGGTGCAGTTTCGAAGGGACTGGCTTCAGTTGTAAGCTCTGCAGTCCCTGACAAGGATAAGTTTGAAGTCGTTTTTCATCGTGATTATCGGGTGGACGACGGACGTTTAAACAATAACGGGTGGATGCAGGAACTGCCTGATCCCGTGACGAAAATAACTTGGGAGAATACCATTCTCCTCAGCCCTGCCACTGCAAGGTCGCTGAACATTTCGGTTGAGAACCGCGAGAACAATCGTTTGATGGTTCCGATGGTAAAAATTCAGCTCGATGGTCGTGAGATTGAAGGGCCAGTTTGGGTTCAGCCTGGACAGGCAAACAATGTCATCGGCCTCGCACTGGGTTATGGACGCACCAAGTCTGGTCGCGTCGGCACCGGGACCGGATACAATGCCTACGCTCTGCGCACCACGCAGTCTGGGGATATTGCTGTCGGCGCCAAGCTGACTCTTACTGGTCAGCGGCATCACCTCGCCATAACCCAGGATCACGGGACGATGGAAGGCCGCCCGATCATTCGGGAAGGCACTTTGGCGGAATATCGCGAGAATGGAAATTTCGCCAGTGAAATGGACATGGAAATTCCTTCGCCGCTTAAGAGTTTCGTGGAGAGCAGGGAAGCCGAGGGGGAAAAGAAGCCGGGAGCTCGTTCATCCGCTGACAATCGTGAGGATCTTTCACTTTATCCAAATCCGCTGAAAGAGGCTGAAAAGAAAGCTCATCATCAATGGGGTATGTCGATCGATCTGAGTTCCTGCGTGGGATGTTCGACCTGTATGGTCGCGTGCCAGAGCGAGAACAATGTTCCGATCGTCGGGAAGATGCAGGTCGCCAACAATCGCGAAATGCATTGGCTCCGCATCGACCGCTATTTCACCGGTCCCAAGGATGAGCCGCAAGTTGTGAACCAGCCAATGCTTTGTCAGCACTGCGAAGCGGCTCCCTGTGAAAACGTTTGCCCTGTGAATGCAACCGTGCATGACCAGGAAGGCTTGAACGTGATGGTTTACAATCGCTGCGTCGGTACGCGCTATTGTTCCAACAACTGTCCGTATAAGGTTCGTCGCTTTAATTTCTTCGATTACAATCGCCGCACACTTGAGCAATTGAAGGGGCCTGTTTATTCGACCCCGATATTGAGCTCGACCGATGGAGAATGGGACTTGATGCGTTGGTGGAAGAATCCCGATGGCGGTAATCTTCCCCAGGAGCAGTGGGAACTGTTGAAGCTGGTGAAGAATCCAGATGTCACCGTGCGTATGCGTGGTGTTATGGAGAAATGCACCTTCTGCGTGCAACGCATTGAAGGCGCGAAGATTGCTCAGAAGGTCAAGGCGGGTGCTTCTGGCGATGTGAAAGTGCCGCGTGACACCATTAAAACGGCGTGTCAACAGGCTTGTCCGGCAGATGCGATTGTGTTCGGTGACATTTCTGATCCGGAGAGCAGGGTTTCGAAACTAAAACGGCAGGATCGTGATTACACCGTGCTGGATTTCCTGAACACCAGGCCACGCCTGACCTATCTCGCGCGTCTCCGTAATCCGAATCCCGAGATGCCGGATGCATACAAACTGCCGCTGAGTACGCAGGAATTTAAAGACAAACATCATGATGGAGAAGTTGGTCCTGAAGGTCAGCACAAAGCAACTCCTGGTGAGAAGAAAGGAGAGGCATAATGGCTGACATGTTGTCGAATATTGAAGTTAAGGCCCCACCTGCCGAATTGAGGCGTATCCCATTGGTGGGAAATCGCCGGTCGATCGGCTGGATTTCCGATGCCATCGCCGGGGTGGGTGAGGGGAAGATTCCCTGGTGGTGGTGGGCTTCGATGGTGCCCAGCGTGATCTTGATGGTCACCTGTTTCAGCATGATCGCCTATTTGATCTCGGTGGGCGTGGGTGTCTGGGGCCCGGGTCATCCAGTCATGTGGGGATGGGCAATCATCAACTTCGTCTGGTGGATCGGTATCGGTCACGCCGGAACACTCATCTCTGCAATTTTGTTTCTTTTGCGCCAACGCTGGCGTACTTCGATCAATCGCGCGGCTGAAGCGATGACCATTTTCGCCGTTATGTGCGCGGGTATTTTTCCGCTCATCCATATTGGTCGTGTGTGGCTCGGTTGGTGGTTGTTTCCAATTCCGAATCAAAACGGAATCTGGCCTCAATTCCGTTCACCTTTGATGTGGGACGTGTTCGCCGTGTCAACCTACTTCACTGTTTCATTGCTGTTCTGGTACATGGGATTGATCCCTGACCTGGCAGTGTACCGCGATCGAGCACAGACAAAGATTCGCAAGTTTTTCTATGGTTTGTTCTCCCTGGGCTGGACTGGTTCCAACCGGCACTGGAGTAACTATGAAAAGGCTTATTTGATTCTTGCCGGTCTCTCGACACCGCTCGTGCTTTCCGTGCACTCAATCGTGTCATTGGACTTCTCAGTTTCACAGTTGCCCGGCTGGCATACCACCATCTTTCCGCCCTACTTCGTGGCTGGCGCCGTGTTCTCCGGCTTTGGTATGGTGCTGACCTTGTTGGTGCCATTGCGCCGTTTGCTCCACTTGCAGGACATTATCACTGTTCGTCACGTCGAATTGATGTGCAAAGTGACTTTGGCAACGGGTTCGATTGTTGGTTATGCTTACGGCATGGAGTTCTTCATTGCCTGGTATAGCGGTAACGAGTATGAGCGCTACGCCTTCATCAACCGTGCCTTCGGTCATTATGCCTGGGCTTATTGGACGATGATCATTTGCAACGTTGTGGTACCTCAGTTCTTCTGGTTCAGGAAGATTCGGCAAAATATGTTGATCGTGTTTATCCTGTCCATTTTCGTGAACATTGGCATGTGGTTTGAGCGGTTCGTCATCGTTGTCATCTCGCTTCATCGCGATTTCCTGCCTTCGAACTGGTCCTGGTTCAAGCCCACGTGGGTTGACATTCTAACCTACCTGGGAACTTTCGGTCTGTTCTTTACCTTGTTCCTTTTATTCCTGCGTTTCCTGCCGATCATTGCGATCTCGGAAGTTAAGGGGATCACACCTCAGGCTGATCCTCATCATCCGCTCGGCGGAGCCAAAGACGGAGGACATCACTAATGGCTGAGAATCCTAAAGTTTACGGCATCATTGCCGAATTTGAAACCCCGGCTGCAATCATGCATGCAGCGGAGAAGGTCCGGGATACGGGCTTCCGCAAGTGGGATGTGTTCACTCCGTTCCCCATCCATGGCATGGATCACGCGATGGGTATCAAAAATTCAAAGGTCGGATGGTTCTCCTTCTTTGGAGGTGTGACAGGTTACACCACAGGCATGCTCATGATCTGGTGGATGAACGCTGTTGATTATCCGATTATCGTGGGTGGCAAACCGATGTTCAGCCCTTTCAGCGCTTTTCCCCCTTCATACGAACTCACGATTCTTTTAGGTGCGTTTGGAGCATTGGGAGGCATGATGTTCCTGAATCGCCTGCCACGGTTATATCATCCGTTGCTCAAAAATCGACGTTTCGCGTTAGTCACGCATGACCGTTACTTTCTTGTGATTGAAACCAGCGATCCTAAATACTCTGAAACCGAAACCCGCAAGCTGCTTGAATCTTTCGACAGCAAGCACATCGAATTGGTGGAGGAATAAATGCGTTACTTCCTGCTAATTCTTGTTTTATGTTCGGTTGCGGTGTTTGCCATTGCTGGCAAGCGCGGCGCCACCTCCCGCAAGCCGCCGATCGAAATCTTTCCAGACATGGATCGTCAGCCAAAACTGCGTCCACAAACTCCGAATAATTTTTTCGCGAATGGAAGAAGCTCGCAGGTTGGAGTCCCGGGAACCATCGCCCAAGGTGATGTTTACGAGACAACTCCCTTCACGACCGGCCATGTGGCGGGCAAAACGAACTACGTGGATGTTCTGCCCGTGAAAGTCACATTGCAGTTGCTCGAACGCGGTCAGCAACGTTTTAACATTAACTGTTCTCCATGCCATGGCGCGCAGGGTGATGGCAATGGAATCACCAAGAAAATCGGAGCCATGGCGATCGTGGCAAATCTGCATGATAAACGAATCGTGGAACTTCAGGACGGAGAGATTTTCAACACGATTACCTATGGTAAGAATTTGATGGGGCCATATGGGGCCAATGTCACCGTGGAAGATCGTTGGGCCATTGTTGCCTATCTGCGGTCCCTCCAGTTAAGCAAATTGGGAACACTGGACGATGTGCCGGAACCATTGCGTGCTTCATTGAAAAAGTAGATTATGAGTTCGCCTACAACTTCTGATAAAACACCAGCAGCACTCGACTTTTCCAAATGGCGGGTTCTGCCGGTGATCTTGATTGTGATTGGTGGGGTGCTCTCGCTGATCGGCGCGTTCACGGACATCAAGCAGTTTGTGTTTTCCTGGTTGCTCGCCTTCATGTTCTTTTTGAGCATTGGGCTTGCAGGTTTGTGTCTCACAATGCTGCACCATCTGTTCGATGCCGCCTGGTCGGTGCCGCTCCGTCGCATCTATGAACAGCTTGCCTGCCTGCTTCCATGGATGGCGTTGTTATTTATTCCCATTGCCTTGAACGTGGCTTTGGCACACGACAAGACGAATATCTACGAATGGGTGAGGTTGCTTAAGGAACATGCGCCGGATCAATCGACCAGGGCCAAGTTTCCGCTGTTTACCATTTCCAGCTTCTATCTCGTGGCAGTCTTTTGTTTCGTGGTTTGGTATTTCCTCTCGCATGGGCTGCGCGGGGCGTCTTTGAGGCAGGACAAAACCGGGGCTGTGAGTGAAACCCGGACAATGCGCAGGTATTCGGCATTTGGGATCTTCCTGTTCGCGATAACACTGACTCTCGCGGTCATCATGTGGATGAAGTCGTTGTTCCATGAGTGGTTCTCCACGATGTATCCGGTTTATTATTTTGCTGGTAGCATGTGGATGACGTTGGCCACCGTTTATGTCATCGCGGCTCTGTTGCAACGCCAGGGGCCGCTACGGGGCTTCGTTCATCAGAAGACTTATTACTTCCTGGGTTCGGTGTTCTTCGCGTTCACCGTGTTTTATGCCTATGTGACCTTCGCACAATATTCATTCAATGGAATGCGAACGTGCCTGAGGAAATCTTTTGGTTTAAGATCCGCGAAAGAGGCTCCTGGTGGTACATCGGTCAGTTAATGATATTTGGTCATTTTTTCGTCCCGTTTCTGACTTTGCTGCGCATCGATGTAAAACTCAAGTTAACGGTCATGATTCCCCTGTTCATCTGGGCGTGGATGATGCATTTCGCCGATATGTCATTCAACATCATGCCGGCTCTGCATCCCAATAATTTCCACCTAAGCTGGATGGACTTGAGTTCCATGGCATTTATCGGAGGATTCCTTGGATTAATTTTCGTGAAGAATCTTTACAAATATCCAATCGTTCCGCAGCAGGATCCCCGTTTTGCTGAATCCCAGGACATCATGGTTCCTGCGGACGAGTATGTCGAAGCAGCCACAGCCCGGGGCATTAATCATAAGAGTGGAGGTCACAAGTGAGTGAATTACGTCGAGTAAAATCTGGTTCCGCGCTCATTGCGTATTCCATTGCAGTCATTGGAGCTTTCTTAATTGTGGGTGGACTTGTCTGGGTGATGATCAGTTATACCCGGCCTGAGCCACTCGGAGCAGAGCGGGCGACTGAGCGTAAGAAGGCCCTGACGGAACTTCGTTCGGCGAATGTGGATGCCCTTTCAACCTATGGTTGGCAGGATCAAGCCAGAGGTGTGGTGCGTTTGCCAATGATGGACAAGGAATCCGGTGGGCCGGGTCGTTCCATGGAACTGGCCTTGAAACTTTGGCAGAATCCGGCAGCGGCCCGTTCGAATTTGATTGCCCGTGTGGAAAAGGCGACGGCACCTGCACCCAAAGCACCGGAAAAACCCAGCCAGTTTGAATAATCAGCCTCAGTTTTGATGAGCGCAACTCCTTCCACAAAGCAACCGATTTCCACCTCCAATGGTGATGCCCTCACGGCAGTGCCCGGCGTGGAAATTGATGCCTCCTGCCGCCCGCCCGTGATGCTGCTCTTCGTGAGCGCTGCAGTCTGGTTATTATTGTCTTCCGTCTTCGGAATCATTGCCTCAATGACTTTCCATAAGGCGAGCATGTTGGGAGATACTGCAGCGATGACTTACGGTCGCATGCATCCTGCAGCATTGAATGCCTTGGTTTATGGTTTTGCGATTCAGGCTGGATTGGGAGTGGGTCTGTGGATGTTGAGCCATTTGGGACGCACTCGGCTGGCGATGACTCCAGTGATTGTGCTGGGCGCAATTCTATGGAATATCGGAATGACTTTAGGTATTGGGGCGATTTTTTATGGTGACAGCGCCGGTTTTGAGTGGCTGGAATTTCCACGATATTCCTCAGCCCTGTTGTTTGTTGGTTACTTGTCGATGGGACTTGGGGCCATTGTAACATTCCATCTTCGGCGTGAACGTAGTCTCTATATTTCACAGTGGCTGCTGGCAGCCGCGATTTTGTGGTTTCCTTGGATTTACTCCACCGCACAGCTTTTGTTGCTGGTTCATCCTGTTCGCGGAGTGATGCAGGCAGTAATTGATTGGTGGTACATCAATAATCTGACCACCATCTGGCTTGGCTTCACCGGATTGGCAGCCGTTTTTTATTTCATCCCAAAGATAACCGGACGTGCACTTTATAGTCACTACCTGGGCGTGTTTATCTTCTGGATATTGGCTATTTTTGGGTCATGGGGTGGCATTCCAAATGCAAGTCCCTTGCCGAGATGGATTCCAGCATTGAGCGGCGCAGCGGTGATGATTTCGCTCGTGGCCGTTGCCGGGGTAGCCGTAAACGTGTGGAAAAGCATTTCAGGAAGCGCACAAAAGCCTGCGGGAGGCAATCTTATCAAGTTTATAGTTTTCGGAGGTTTTGCTTACGTGGTGGCGTCACTGGCTGGAGCCATCCTTTGTGTGTCGAAGGGAAGCGAGATTCTCAATTTTACCTGGTTTCTTCCAGCGCAGTCTCAATTGATGATTTACGGTTTTTTTGCCATGACAATGTTTGGTGCCGTTTATTTTATCTCAGGGAAGCTGCTTCAAGTTGAAGTTTGTGCTGGAAAGATCAAAGCTCATTTCTGGCTGGCTGCCTTGGGAGTGATTGTTTATGCAGTTGCCTTGGCAGCGGGTGGCGTGCAGCAAGGCAGCGGGTTAAGCGATGCTCACGCTACAAGTTCTTTCCTCGAGATAGCAAAAGGGACGATTCCTTTTATTCGAGCGAGCACAATGGGGGATATGCTCATGGCCATCGCTAACCTTCTTTTCCTTGTGAATCTTATCGGCATTTTAGTTCGGGTTGGGCGGACTGGTTATACTGCGGCAATGGTCGCGAACACCAAGACAGCGGGGGTAAGATCATGAATTTAGGTCCGCTCTTATTTCTGGGGACATTTTTCGCATTGGCCACTTCGTGGTTTGGGTTTGTTCTCATGCCGCAGTTACAGATTGGACGGCAGCAACAGGTGGAAGCTGCGAACACCGGTCAGCCATATCCGCCGCGTCCTGCCGGTCAAGCAGTCCAGGGTGAGTCTATTTACCGCGCCAATGGATGCTTTTATTGCCACAGCCAGCAGGTGCGCCCAATTGGATTTGGCGCCGATGAGCGTTTTGGCTGGGATGGTCGCCAGAGCAAAGTGCAAAGCGTGGCGCAGGATTATCTTTTTGCACAGCCCGTGATGCTTGGTTCTCAGCGAATCGGACCCGATTTAACGAACATTGGTTTGCGGAATCCGGATGCAGCCTGGCAACTGAGACATCTTTACAATCCACAGTTGGTGTCGCCGGGTTCAACCATGCCACCGTACCGTTTCCTGTTTGAGAAACGCAAGCTGAAGTTTGGCGAGAAGCGGTCGGTTGACGCGCTACAATTGGATAATATTCCCGCTGATTATGAAATTGTTCCAACCGCAGAGGCAAAAGTGCTGGTTTCCTACCTCCAAAGCCTGCATTCCGAAGGAATCCTGTTTGAAGCGCCGCCATTGACCAATCGTCCGCCCGCAGAAGCTGGAACCAATGCTCCTTCGGGCACGAACGCTGCGCCTGTAGCCACGAACAGTGCGTCAACCAATCTTCCCGCAAAATGAGTCCTGAACCTAAGAAACCTTTGTCCAGAACAGTGGAAGAGGCAGAGCCGAAAGCGGAACGATCTCCGGCCCCGGTGGCTTTGTTCGTTTTGCTGGCCGTGTTGTTGTATTGCGCAATGATTTATCTCAACAATCATGCTGGTGGATTTAATCCCAAAGTTTATCCACCTTTTGCCTCATTCAAGGAAGTTGATGATGCACAACCTGTCTCTGCCGGTGGTGATGCGATTAAAAAAGGTGAAAAGGTTTTCAACCTAAGCTGTTCCCCCTGCCATCAGGCTAATGGTCTTGGCGTTGCAGGCCAGTTTCCTCCATTGGCGGGATCAGAATGGGTGCTGGCACCGAAGACTGACCGTATCATCCGGATTGTGCTAAATGGTTTTCAAGGGCCGGTCGAAGTGAAAGGCGCTCAATTTAACAACGTGATGGTTCCCTGGCGGGATAGCTTGAAAGATGAAGATATTGCCAATGTGATCACTTACGTCAGACAAGCTTGGGGAAATAAAGCGGGCCCAGTCAAACCGGAAGAAGTGAAAGCGATCAGAGAAGCAACCGCGCAGAAGGGCGATGCTTATACCAGCCCTGAGCTCCAACCCATCCCGGACAGATAGGATTAAGTTCCATAACGATTTATCAGCCCGGACGCATGTCCGGGCTTTTTGTTATACCAATCTGTTTTTACACATATGCCATACTCGCTCACTGGTCAGTGGCGTCTGATCTCTCCTTAAATAATAGCTGCCTGAGCGCGCATTTATTCACGTTGGCGGATTTGTTCCATGGCCCATTGGGCGTGTTCGGCGATAATGGGATCGGTGTCTTGAGCGGCGTGTTCGAGGACAGGGAGGGCGGAATCGTCGCCGATGTTGCCCAAGGCGACACAGACGTTGCGGAGGATGCCGCGACGTTTGGTGCGGAGCATGGGAGTGCCGGCAAAGCGTTGTTTGAAGGCGGTGTCATCCAATGAAAGGAGTTCAATCAGATCGGGCGTGGCCAGATCAGGTCGGGCATGGGGTTTCATCATGCTGCCTTCCTGGGCGAAGCGATTCCATGGGCACGCGGCGAGGCAATCGTCACAGCCATAAATGCGATTGCCGATGAGAGGACGAAGCTCTACGGGGATGGAGCCTTTGAGTTCGATGGTTAAATAGGAAATGCAACGGCGGGCATCGAGTTGGAATGGGGCAGTAATGGCATTGGTTGGGCAGGCGGTCAGGCACCGCGTGCAGGAACCGCAGCGATTATGTTCCGGGGTGTCAGGAGCCAGTTCGAGTGTGGTGATGATTTCTGAAAGGAAAATCCAGTTACCGAGCCGGCGGCTGATGATGTTGGTGTGCTTGCCAACGAAACCGAGGCCGGAGCGTTGGGCGATATCGCGTTCCAAAAGAGGGCCTGTGTCCACATACCAGAGTGAGCGGGTGCCTTCGCCAGCGAGTTGGTTCAGGAAGTCGGTGAGCGCCTTGAGGCGGCCGGCCAAAACGTCGTGGTAGTCGGCGAAGCGAGCATAGCGGGCGATCAAACCGGTTGAACGTGGCGGATTGAGGACTGAGCATGGCGAGTAGGAGACAGCGAGAGTGATGATGCTTTTAGCATTCGCGAGCACCTGTTGGGGGTCTATGCGTTTGTGGGCGTTGCGCTCGAGCCAGCTCATTCCGCCGTGTTTTCCGGCTGCAAGCCAGCGTTGAAACAGTTCGGCAGTTGCGGGGGGGGCGGCAGAGGTCATCCGACAATCGTCAAATTCAAGTTCCTTCGCCCGCTTTTGGATATCCGTCTTCACCGATATAACGTTTTCGCAAGCTGGAATTGATGCAAGACCTGTTGGGCAACTTCCTTAAGGCAGCGGACTTCGGTGTTCAAGAGCACGTCCGCCTCTTTATAAAATGGTTCGCGAGCGGCGAGAAGTTGCCGAATTTTGCCGAGAGGATCGGCCTCGCGGAGCAGGGGGCGATGAGTTTGACTTCGCACCCGATCCCAGATTTTTTCCGGGGAAGCCCAGAGGCAAACCACGAAGGAATACTCCTTTAGTGAAGCGACATTGGCAGTATTTGCACCCAGACCGCCTCCGGTCGAGATCACTGTTTTATTACGCGATGCGAGTTCTAGAACCAGGTCTCGTTCATATTCCCTGAAGGCGGGTTCGCCTTCCTCTGAGAAGATGGCACTGATTGATTTGCCGCGGCGCGATTCGATAAGTTCATCCGTATCGAGAAAGCTGAAACGTAGTTGATCGGCAACGATGTGACCTACAGAAGACTTTCCGGTGCCCATGAAACCTATCAGGGCGATATTATGGAACTGCCGTGTGCCGCTCATTACACTGACTTAACTTATTGAGAGAGATTGCGCACGCAGTTTTTTTGCCGGTGTGAATCAGATTCCCCTTTTGGATTACCTAGTCTGGATGAGTCGAGTTAGCAGGACAAATCCCCAGCCTCGGGTGCTTGGGGTAATTCCCCATGGTCTGGCACAAAACGCGAACGAATTTAAAATGTGCGGGACAAATCAGAAGACCCCTTGGAATAAAAATTTTAATTAATGACAGTGACCCGCGAAGAGGAAAGGATTTATGAAAGCAGTAGTTTTCCACGGGATTGGGGATATTCGTCTGGACAATGTTCCGGAACCCAGGATTGAACAACCGCAGGATGCGATTGTGCGGCTGACGGCGAGCGCCATCTGTGGCACGGATTTGCATATGGTCCGGGGCACGCTCTCACCAATGAAGCCGGGAACAATTCTCGGGCATGAAGGAGTGGGAGTGGTGGAGGAGGTGGGGCCCAAAGTGCGCAATTTCAAAAAGGGAGATCGGGTGGTCATTGGTTCAACCATTGCCTGTGGGAGTTGCTCGTTCTGTCGGCATGGTTATTACTCGCAATGTGACAACGCCAATCCGAACGGGCCAAGCGCCGGCACTGCCTTCTATGGAGGGCCGGAGGAAACCGGTTCTTTTAATGGATTACAGGCGGAGTTTGCACGTGTGCCTTTTGCGAATACAAATCTGGTGAAGTTGCCCGAGATGATGACAGATGATCAGGCCATCATGATATCAGACATTTTCCCAACGGGGTATTTCGGGGCTGACCTGGCCCAGATAAAGGATGGGGACATTGTCGCGGTGTTTGGTTGTGGACCGGTGGGCCAATTTGCCATTGCGAGCGCTCTTTTATTTAATGCTGGTCGTGTGATCGCAGTTGATACTTTTCCCGATCGATTGGAGATGGCGCGCGAGCAAGGGGCTGAAGTAATTGATTTTAATGCAGAAGATCCTGTGGAAGCCATCAAGGAACTGACTGACGGGAAGGGGGCGGACCGTGTCATTGACGCCGTGGGGGTGGACGCCGAACCGCCAAGGCGTGGTCCGGCGGCAGAAAAGGCGGCCAAGTACCGGGAGCTGTTCGAGGAGGAAATCGAAAAGATTGCGCCCTCGGCCAAACCTCAAGGGGAGTTGTGGAAACCGGGACAGGCACCATCGCAGGCGATACAGTGGTCGGTTGAATGCGTTCGGAAGGCAGGGACGATTTCCGTTATCGGCGTTTATCCGCAAACGATGATCTGGTTTCCGTTCGGCCAGGCGATGAACAGAAATCTTACAGTGCAGGCGGGCAACTGCAATCATCGGCGCTATATTCCCAAGTTGGTTCGCATGGTCCAAAGCGAAGAAATTGATCCCGAGAACATCCTTACGAAGCGCGAGCCGCTTATGTCTGCCATTGATGCCTTCAAAGCCTTCGATCAGCGGAAGCCCGGATGGATCAAAGTGGAGTTGCAGCCTGAGGAAGGTGAAGCGATAAGGCCACGCTTTAAAGTGCCCGAGGCGCAAGCCCGGAAAAAGGGTTAGTTAAACAGGCTGGAAACCATAACCGCGTGTCAGCTGGGCGGAAATTTAATTGGAAAGGTTACGCTGGCTCGATCCTTTTAATCATGCCAGCTAGATGACGTAATCCAGCGGGTTGGCGTGACTGCCCTGGAGTTGCTTCACACGATCACAGAGTTCAGCAACGGTCACTCCATCAAGAATTTTCACGATGGCATCGCGCACTTCCTTCATGATGCTGCGAATCCCGCATTTGGATTCATCCGGGCAGGAGCACTTTTCGTAGAATTTTTCACTCACACAACTTACGGGAGCCAAAGGACCTTCGATATATCGAATCACAGTGGCCAATGTAATTTGATCGGGAGCTTTGCCCAAACGGTAGCCACCGGAGACGCCGCGTTTACTGTCCACGATACCAGCGGTTTTTAGATCGTTAAGGATTTGCTCCAGAAAACGTTTTGGAATGTTCTGCTGATCTGAAATCGTCTGAATACGCACGACCGATTGGTCGTAATTCAAGCCCAAGACTATTAGCGCCCGTAGCGCATATTCCCCTCGCAAAGACAATTTCATACAAGGAATTTACAATCTCCAGCCAAATACTCAAGATTGCAGAATCGAGAAAAAGGGTCAGGTCAGCCCGAGCTAAGGTTCTTGGAATTAAGTAGACAGGAAAATAGCCTTTTGCTGGCACTTGAAAACATTTGGGAAAACAAAATAAAATATACAAAAGTCTATTGACATAGTGTAGATTAGGCCTATGCTCGATTTGAAATCAGAAGCTGCAATGAAAACAAACAATACAAACAAGGTTGACGACCTCAGCGAGAAAGAGCGTTGGCTGGAACTGGTTCAGAAGCAGGTCGATTCATTGCGATTTGGTGTCGTGCAAATCGTGGTGCACGATTCCAGGGTGGTTCAGATTGAAAAGACCGAAAAACTGCGCATCGAGCAAAAGGAGAATTAGGGATGACTATGAAAACAGAAGTGACCATACCTGCATTGAACGAGCGGCATACAGCCATCCCTCAGCGACGCCCGGCGGACCGTCTCCTGGCACAATTGGACCAGATCGCTGAGGGTTCCACGAACGTGGTTAAAAAATCGTTCGGCGAATTTGAGAGTCAGGGTAAAAGCTACTCGCTTCCGCGCTATGTGTTCATGGGGCCGAAGGGCGGGGGAGATACGATACGGCTTGGCATTTTTGCCACGATTCATGGAGACGAACCTGAAGGGGCTTTGGCAATTACTCGCTTCCTGAGCGTGCTGGAGAAGAATCCCGAATTGGCGAAGGGTTATTGCCTGTTCATTTATCCTATTTGCAATCCCACGGGTTTCGAGGACAACACCCGCTTTTCACGTAACGGAAAAGATTTGAATCGCGAATTCTGGACGGATTCCCCCGAACCCGAGGTGCGGTGGCTCGAGACGGAAGTGTGGACGCATGCTTTTGATGGCATTGTGACCTTGCACTCGGATGATACGAGCGATGGAATGTACGGTTATGCGAGCGGGGCGGTCTTATCCGAAAACCTTCTGGAGCCTGCTTTGCGCGAAGCGGAGCAATTCCTGCCCCGCAACAGCCAGCCCGAGATTGATGGTTTTCCCGCTCAAAATGGAATTATCACGCAGTGCTTCAACGGCGTCCTTAAGGCACCGCATAATTTGCAACGGCCACCGTTCGAAATCACTTTGGAAACACCGCAAAAAGCTCCCTTGCACCGCCAGGTTGAGGCCTTGTCAATCGCGCTGCAAACGATCCTTGTGGAGTACCGCTATTTGATGGCGATTGCTGCAAACATCTAAATTCAAGAAAGCCTATGGCACGCATTTTTAATGATATTACTGAAACCATTGGCAATACGCCGCTGGTTCGATTGAATCGCACGGCCAAATTGCATGGAGCAGTTGCGAATATTTTGCTTAAGCTGGAATTTTTCAATCCACTATCCAGCGTGAAAGACCGGATCGGCGTGGCGATGATTGATGATGCCCTGCGTTCCGGTCGGATCAACGAGGATACAATTCTCATCGAGCCGACGAGCGGGAACACGGGCATTGCACTTGCATTTGCCGCCGCGGCGCGAGGTTTGAAGATTATTTTGACCATGCCGGAGACGATGACCTTGGAGCGGCGCAAGTTGTTGAAAATCCTGGGCGCGCGTCTGGTTCTCACAGAAGGCGCGAAAGGGATGAAGGGCGCGATTGCCAAGGCCGAAGAACTGAATGCGAAAATTCCCAACAGCGTCATCCTGCAACAATTTTCAAATCCATCCAATCCGGAGATTCATCGCCGGACCACGGCCCAAGAGATATGGCGGGATACTGATGGATTGGTGGACATAGTTGTTGCCGGGGTGGGAACGGGCGGCACCATCAGCGGGGTGGCTGAGGTAATCAAGCAACGTAAGCCGAGTTTCCGGGCGATAGCGGTCGAGCCGGCAGGTTCACCTGTGCTTTCTGGTGGCAAACCCGGGCCGCACAAATTGCAGGGGCTGGGGGCAGGGTTTGTGCCGGACAACCTGAACTTAAGTGTTGTGGACGAAATTATTCAGGTCACAGAGGAGGATTCGGCTCCAATTTCCAAGGAAATCAACCGACAGGAAGGTATTCCGATCGGGATTTCGAGTGGTGCGGTGGTTTGGGCATCTTTGCAGGTCGCGAAACGACCAGAAAATAAAGACAAGACGATCGTAGCCATTTTGCCTTCCAGTTCGGAACGATATCTATCGTCCTGGCTTTTCGCTGATGTCGGCGTGGAGAGCGACTCCTTGAGCGATCTTTATTCTGAAGCAGCATAAACAATCGTGTAATATGAATTAGATTAAGATAGTTTTTTGCGCGCTTAACCTAAATGGCCAACAAACGATTTAACCCTCTGCCCGGTTTTGGGCTGACGATGGGGTATACGCTCGTGTACCTCAGCCTGCTGGTTATTATTCCGATCGCCGGATTGTTCCTCAAAGCTGCGCACTTATCCTTGCATGATTTCTGGAGGATCGTGACCGACCCGCTCGCAATAGCCGCTTACAAACTCACGTTCGGCGCCTCCTTTATTGCCGCGCTTTTAAATGCCGTGTTTGGAACGTTGCTGGCATGGATTCTTTCGCGATACGATTTTCCGGGAAAGCGGTTTGTCGATGCCCTGATTGATTTTCCTTTTGCCCTGCCGACTGCCGTTGCGGGATTAACTTTATGCAATTTGTTCGCGGCGAATGGATGGCTCGGCCGCTTCCTTGTTCCGCTGGGCATCAAAGCAGTTTATACCCCGCTGGCAGTCGTCATAGCCTTAACCTTTGTTGGCCTGCCCTTTGTTGTGAGAACATTGCAGCCGGTATTGGAGAACCTGGAACAGGAAGTGGAAGAGGCCGCGGCAACATTGGGAGCCAGCCGATTGCGAACTTTCGTCAGTGTCCTGGCGCCTACAATATTTCCCACCGTTGTGACCGGATTCGCTCTCGCTTTTGCACGTGCCATGGGGGAATACGGTTCCATTGTATTCGTCTCTGCAAATATTCCTGGCAAGACTCAAATTGCTCCGCAGTTAATTGTAATAAGATTGGATCAGCACGATTATAGCGGAGCGACCGCAATCGCTGCGGTGTTGCTCGTGATTTCATTTCTTATACTCGCGTTGATTAATTGGGTGGAGGCATGGGCAGGAAGGTTTAACAAGGCTGCAAACTGATATGGCTGGAGCTTTAAAATCAAATTTAGGGGCCAATCGCAGCGCTTCACGACGCGGAACAGAAGAATCTCCCTTTGTGAAATGGCTGCTGGTCGGCATTGGGCTGGCATTTGCTTTCCTATTTCTTCTGGTGCCTCTGGTAAACGTGTTTTATCAAGCGTTTGAAAAAGGTTGGAGTTTATACGTTGCCGCACTCAAAGACGAGTACACGTGGTCAGCCATCAGGCTGACTCTCATAATCGCTGCCATCACTGTGCCTCTGAATGTTGTTTTCGGGTTGGCGGCTTCCTGGGCGATTGCGAAGTTTGAATTCAAGGGCAAATCTTTTTTAATTACATTGATCGACCTTCCATTTGCGATTTCGCCGGTGGTTGCCGGTCTGATTTTTGTTTTGATGTTCGGTCTGCAGGGATATTTTGGATCGTGGCTGGACGAACACGACATCAAAATCATCTTCGCTGTGCCGGGAATGATTCTAGCCACGTTATTTATTACATTCCCGTTCGTCGCGCGTGAGTTGATTCCTATAATGCAGGCATCAGGCGCGGAGCAGGAGCAGGCCGCGTTAACTCTGGGTGCGAGTGGTTGGCAGACATTTTGGCACGTCACATTGCCTTCAGTTAAATGGGGACTGCTTTATGGCGTTATTTTGTGCAACGCGCGGGCCATGGGAGAATATGGTGCGGTTTCGGTTGTCTCGGGTCGTATCATGGGGCAGAGCGAAACGATGCCATTGCGAGTGGATACCCTCTTTGAAGGTGGGGATCTAGCCGCGGCCTTCGCGGTCGCAAGCCTCCTGGCACTGCTGGCGCTGGTCACTTTAGGCATTAAAACGTTCGTTGAATGGAAAACAAACAGAAGCTATGAATTAGCTCAACGTGCGGGTGCCGATTTGAACTCCGAGATGTAAGGTTTGGATGAGTATTGAACTAAAAAATGTCAGCAAAGAATTCGGTGAAGTTGCGGCTGTCAAAAATGTAAACTTTTCTGTCCGCGAGGGCGAGTTAATGGCATTGTTGGGACCAAGTGGAGGCGGCAAAACCACTGTGCTGCGCATGATTGCCGGTTTGGAAGTTCCGACAGGCGGAGACATTCTTATCCGTGGCGAACGTGTGAACAACATCTCGGTTCAGAAACGGAACATAGGATTTGTTTTCCAAAACTATGCCTTGTTTAAGAACATGACCGTGTTCAAGAACATCGCATTTGGCCTGAAGATCAAGAAGTGGAAAAAAACTGATATCGAAGCCCGAGTTGCTGAATTGCTGACCTTATTAGGACTCGCAGGGCTGGAAAAGCGTTACCCACACCAATTGTCGGGCGGTCAACGGCAGCGCGTGGCTATTGCGCGGGCATTGGCGCCCAAGCCGAGTGTCCTGCTGTTGGATGAGCCCTTCGGCGCGGTGGATGCCAAAATTCGACAGGAACTGCGCGAGTGGTTGGTGCATTTGCACAAGGATCTAAATGTTACGACGTTATTTGTGACACACGATCAAGAGGAGGCCATGGAGGTCTCGGATCGCATTGTGATTTTCTCTCGCGGCCATCTTGAGCAGATTGGCGCGCCACGGGAGGTTTATGATCATCCCGTGAATGAATTTGTGGCGCGATTCATCGGGGTGATGAATGTGATGGAGCTGCAAGTACGCGATGGAATCGGCAGGATCAACGAAATGGAATTCCCCGCAGACGGCCAGCCAGACGGCCAGCGCATCCGCATTGGCTTTCGCCCTTACGCTGTCCAGGTATCAACGGACCTCACCCAGTTCAAATATCAGGCGGTGCTACGGCGTACCTTCTTCCTGGGAATCATGTTGCGGTTGGAGTTGGAATTACCGTCCGGCTTGATGCTGCGTTCCCGCATGACCAAGGAGGAGTATGCTCAGTTGGGCCTGGAAGATGGCCGGGCGGTTTCGGTGCAGATTCGAAATTACCGTGTGTTGGCGCGCGAGAATGCCGAATTGCCTCCGGAGATGCAGGCGAAATACGAGCCCCAGCCTACAATCGCGGAAAACATTTAGCCATACGACAAGGAAGTCAGAGTGGTTGCCGCTTTCCCATTTACATTTCATGTGGATTGCTTGATGCTTTTTTTGTTCCTGAACGTATGAAAATTAAGCCATTGGCTGGAGGCTTGCTCCTTCTGACGCTGTTCGTGCATGGTCTGGCGAACAATGCCTACGCAGCACAATCTGAAAGCATCCGGTATGTTGCTGCTGAAAAGGAAAGATGGGCCTCCAAAGCGGTGATTGTCGATGATGTACCGCTGGCGCATACAGCTCAATTTTTGCCCTTCAGTGAGAAGGGGGAAATCGTGGGTAAGGGGAATGTGGCGCAGCAAACGAAGCAGTCCATCGAGAATCTCAAACGCGCGCTGGTTCTGGCCGGCACCGATTGGACGCATGTGGTTAAGATCAACGTGTATGTTTCGCGTGATGAAAATGTGGAGAGCGTTGCGAAGGTTCTCGCGCAGACCTTTTCGGGCAAGGCCAAACCTTCAGTAACTTTCGTCACAGGAAACTTAACCACTCCTGACGCCCTTGTGGCGATGGATGCAGTTGCGGTGGTGAAAACTGAAAAGCCGCAGAGTTCCTCTCAGCGGATGGCCATGCAACAGGGTTTTAAAGATAAGACTGCTGCGGTTGCGATTCTACCTTCTGGAGGGAAGTTCTACATTTCTGGCCAGGCAAAGAATGGGGACATCACGGAAGCGACACGCGGGACCCTGGCAAGTTTGGAGGAAACTTTGAAATTTCTAGGCCTTTCCAAAACGCACGTGGTTCAACTGAAGGCTTTCATGCAGCCGATCTCTGATAAGGAAATCGTGGAAGCGGAAGTCGCGAAATTTTTTGAAGGTGAGTTGGCGCCGCCGGTTGTCTATGTCGAGTGGAGCAGTCCAACCAATACTCCCATCGAGATCGAGATGATCGCTTCCGAAGGGAAGTCGGAGGAGTCAAGGGGTGATTCTGTTGTATTCAGCACACCGCCAAAACTTACCACTTCCAAGGTATTCAGCCGCGTCGCTCACGTGCGGAACGGCAAGAGCATTTACTTGTCCGGCTTGTATGGGAAGCAATCCACCAGCGGTGCAGAGCAGGTCCGTGAAATATTTGATGAACTTAAGACGATCGCCAACGAAACCGGGAGTGACCTGGAACATCTGGTAAAGGCCACCTATTATGTTTCGGACAGCGAAGCGAGCGCAAAACTGAATGATATTCGTCCAGAATTTTATAATCCATTGCGTCCGCCGGCTGCGTCAAAGGCCATGGTCAAAGGGGTTGGTAGTACAGGCAATACCATCACAGTAGACATGATCGCCGTGGCGAAGTAGTGGCTACAGGTCGAAATCCCGGTAATTCTCCAGTCTCAAAGTCCGTAGCATTCCTCGAACTGCTTTGAGCATCTCGATCTGGCTTTCCAGATGCCCCATTTCTGCTTCGACATTAATATACGGAATATTTTTGTGCGCGAAGTAAACCGAAAGTGAGCCGTCATCCGGGACCTGGTCGTTGTCCTGTAAAACGACATTAAAGTCGCGTTCCTTCAAATAGGTGTGAAATCTTTTGTCTGTCACAAAAAAGAAATCAAATTTACTGTGGGAAGGATTTATATGTATTTCAGCAATGCCTGCACAGAGCCATCCTCCTGCAGCGAAGGATTCGATTGAAAAGGTTTTGTCGGAAACATTATGCAGTGCGATAATCACTGGTTCCTGGTCAAGGCGGAATCGGTTCAAGTATTGATTTGCAAACGCTGCAATCTCCTTATGCGCCTCCTCGGAGTAGCTGCCGTGCCTTTTTAACGTGGCAATAATGCCCGGATCAGAAAAAATACGATTCGGATCAAAGGTGTAATTCGTTTCGCCCAAGGTGAAAGTGATGAGTCGCTTGCCTGAATGGACCAGTTCGATAATTCGTCCACCATCATCAATCAGGCTCACCTTGCCTGCCTCCACCGCGGTGTTTTCATCATCGTGGACATTGAGCATCGTTGGTTGGTCGACGTGCTTGCGATGGACGATGGCGTGGATGGTTGTGTCCCCGATCTTAAAGTCTTCTTTCATTTGCATTAAACCAACTACTGATTTCATGACTTGTTGCCGATACCGATTCACCACACGGTTCCTGCGGGGTAATTAATAAAATTGGAGTGCAGAAATGAAGTTGGCTCAAGTGAGTTCGGATTGTGAACGTCTGAATTACTTTCCATCGATACCCTTCAAATAAGCAAAAATCAGTTCGGGCAAGTCGTCACTGTAACCGCCTTCCAAAATGCTGAAAAAGGGGATTCCCAGCTTGCGAAAAGATTCCCCCAACCAGAAGTAATCTTCCGCTTCAAGCGTCCCGTTCGCCAAAGGATCGCGCGCATAAGCATCAAAACCTGCTGATACGGCAATGATGTCGGGCTCGAACCTCTTTAGACCTTCGAGCGCTTCGGTTAAAATGCGGCGATATTCCATTCGAGGAGTGCCAGGAGCCACGGGGAAGTTGAAGCAATTGTTGCCAACGTTCTTGCTGCCAGTTCCCGGATAACAGGGGAACTGATGAATCGAAAAGAATGCAGCGCCAGGTGTATCCTTCAGAATGGCTTCCGTTCCATTTCCATGGTGAACGTCAAAGTCGTAAACCGCCACTCGTTTCGCGCCGGTGGCATGCGCTTCCAGCGTGGCAATGGCGATGGAATTCAAATAGCAGAACCCCATCGCCTGATTGCGGGTGGCATGATGACCAGGAGGGCGCATAAGACTAAAAGCTGGTTCACCGGCACGCGCCGATTTCAGCGCCTCCAAAGCACCACCGACCGAACGCCGGGCATGTGCGGCAATCTCCAGATAATAAGGCGTATCGGCATCAAAGTCATAAGGCTTATCCAAAGAAGCAAGTAATTCAGGTGAGTGCGCACGAAGAATGGGAGCATCTTTTGCTTCTGTTGGTTCAGCCCAGGACAGGGCCATTTCGGATTGTGAGCGAAGCCTGGCCAGTGTGCCACTTATGCGGCTGGGGCGTTCCGGATGACCGGGCCGTGAGTAACTGGTGCAACGTTCATCAGTGATAATTTTCATTATTTTATTGGAGTTGCCCGGCTGTAATGCTGAAGAGTCTGTTCACCATCCAATTTAATGGTCCAAAACGCTTTCATCCAGAATTTTCACCATTCCTGAACCGTATAATTCCACTTTTGTTTTGTTTGACCACTGATACAGTGGTCGGAATAAAAATTGAGTCATGAAAAAGCTTTTCCTCCTGGCATTCGGAACAATCCTCTCTTTAGCTCTTTGTCCAACTTCAAGCCTGGCTTGGGATTACGAAGGACATCGATTGGTGAATCAACTGGCACTCACCTCACTTCCAACCAATTTTCCATCGTTTCTGATGATTCCTGCCGCCAGGGAGAGAATTGCCTTTCTGGCGGGAGAACCGGACCGTTGGAGAAACACCACCGAAGTCGCACTGAAGCATTGTAATGGTCCTGATCATTATATTGACATGGAGGAACTGGATGAACCTTATGGGATCGACGTGCATTCCCTGACTCCGTTCCGCTATGATTTTACTGCGCAACTTGCTCTTGCCCGTGCCGCACACCCAGACAAGTTTCCGGCGATCGATGCGGCCAAGAATGCAGACCATTCCCGACAACTTGTAGGCTTTCTTCCATGGGCGATCATCGAGAATTTTAGCAAGTTAAAGTCGGAGTTTTCTTATCTGAAAACCTTCCAGGAATTCGGTGGCACTCCGGAAGAGATTGCCAACGCTCAAGAAAATATCATCTACACCATGGGAGTAATGGGGCATTACGTCGGTGATGGCTCACAGCCGCTGCATGCGACCAAGCACCATCATGGCTGGGTGGGTGAGAACCCGCATGGATACAGCACCGAATCCGGTATTCATTCCTTAATCGATGGCGGGTATATCCGAAAGGTGGGGGGGATCAAATTGAGCAATGTCCAGAGCTTTGTTCATCCGGCGCAACTGGTATCCATTTCCTATCCGAAAGAGAAAGCCGGCGATACTTTTGGAATCATTTTGGAATACATTTTGGAGCAGGAAAAGCTGGTGGAACCGCTTTACCAGATGGAAAAAGCCGGAAAGTTTTCTGGCGAAGGTGACGTTGGTTTGCAAGGGAAGGAGTTTATCACCGGTCAGTTGGTAAAGGGTGGGCAAATGCTCGGAAACCTCTGGTACACTGCCTGGCAACAAGCGCCCACTGATACCTTTCTCCGTTCGGAACTTACCAAACGTAAGTTGGCAAGTTCTGAAAAGGGCAAGTAAACGGGAATTGTTTAGGAATCGATCCTCGTATCAAGAACTTCGTATTGGATCGAAGTTCGATGGTGAAGGTCGGTTAAACTGTGGAATGGCCATGCCTGGAGCCGCAGACGCTTTGGTTTTAATTTTCATTTCCAGTTCGCCGGGAAGGCGGACCACTCTCTGGCTATGCGCGGGAAAAGAACGCCTACAGCTCCAATTGTTTCAAAACCCGAAAATAGATCCAATGACCGAAATCGTTGGGATGATTGATGTTGTTACCCAATAGATCCTCCGGTTTCTTGTTTGTAGCGATTGAAACCCAGCGATGGTAAACATTAGCGTAAGCGCAATTTTCTTCTCGTGCCACTTCCTGGGTGGCTTGCGCGTATTTATCCATTTGGTGTGAGCCAAAATGCCATTGTGGATTCGGTGGAAAAGCAGACAGAAGAATCACGTCCGCTTTCGTTGTAGAGCGGATCCGGTTGATCATCTTGCGAAGATTCTCCTTAAATTGGTCGAGAGGAACGCCGAATGGCTGAATGTTTTGATCGTTCATGCCGAAGCCGATCAGGACCAAATCTGGTTGCTCATTTATCACCTTGGTTTGTAACCGTTCGAGTCCATTCCGGGTGGTATCGCCACCTGTAGCGCCGTTAATGGCTTCGATTTTGGCTCTGGGGTATTTGTTTTGTAGAGCATCCGCCCAGCGTTGCCAGTAGATGAGATTGGTTTGAGACGCCTCGCCTCCAGCGGTAATGCTGTCCCCGAAAGCAACAATCTTTAATTTGTCACCGTTCTTTAGCTTTTTGACAGTTTCAGCCAAAAGGCCTTTCTGTGGTGTTTGAGTGGACCAATCTACCTTCTGTTTGTGTGCGTAGTCGATATAAACAATGAACGGTTTGTTGCCGTAACCCGGAAACTTGGAGTGGTCGAAGTCAACCTTTCCATAAAGGAGATTCGTTGAAAAATCGGGAATGCGCGAGCCAGCGGTTCGTTGAATGGTCGCAGCTTGATAATCGAGCAGGTAATCCTGTCCTTCCTGGTAGACGATTGTTCCAGGAGTTTTCTCCAGATAGGTGCTACGTACCGTGACGTGGGGAGAATGCGACGGCTGAAAAACGAGATTTGCAGGATGTTCGCCGGCGAGCACAGCCGACTCTCCGGTCTGGAAATGAGCGGTATCCTTTTCGGAATTGTCTGGATGTGTGCTGGAACAAGCCGGAAGCAAGCCCAGTCCAATTACTGCCATCACCAAAACAGAGGAGCGCAATTGCAGAGACCGCAGAAGGCGGTTTAGCAGTCTTGACGAGGAGCAGGGTGGTTGAGGCATGAGGTGATTTTATAGGTTGTGGATGCCTGAAATCAATTCGGTAAGTCGCCTGCCGTGATTTATTATATTGAAGAACCGGTCGGTTCCTTCCAAAACAGTTGTATGCGACTGAATCTGCAGTCATACGGGACCGGGTTCCCATTAATTATCTTGCACGGCCTGTTCGGTTCCCTGGACAACTGGCAGACAATATCCCGCAAGCTGGCGGAGCATTTTCAAATCTTCGCGATCGATCAGCGCAACCACGGAGGTTCACCTCACAGTGATGATTTTAATTACCAGGTCATGGCTGAGGATCTTTTCGAAGTCATGGAATCGAATGGTCTCACTAAAGCCCATTTACTTGGACATTCGATGGGTGGAAAGACCGCGATGCAATTTGCTCTGTCTTACCCTGGAAAAGTGGAAAAGCTAATCGTGGCGGATATTGCACCCAAGGCCTACCCGCCTTGGCACATACCTATTTTTGAGGCGTTACTATCCTTGGAGCTCACCCAGTACCGCAGTCGCAAACAAATTGACGATGCCCTGGCGGTCTCGATACCAGAAACTGCGCTCCGCCAGTTTCTTCTTAAGAACCTTGCTACGAACCCCGATGGTACCTATCGCTGGAAAATCGACCTTCAATCCATTTACAGGAACTACAGTCGTTTGAACGCGCCAGTGTCTGGAGTTGGAACTTTTACTGGACCAGTCCTTTTCATCAAAGGGGAGCAATCAGACTATATATTGGACAGTGATGCCAACTTGATAAGACACTGTTTCCCCAAAGCGCAGTTTCGTACCATCCCTAATGCGGCTCATTGGTTACACGCGGAAAAGCCAATAGAATTCATCAAAATCGTGGAAGAGTTCCTGCTGTAACGCTAACGCTCCCTGTTTATTTTCATCTTCTTGTGCGTTTCCGGGTTGAATAACTCATGATCTGGCGCTTTCCCTTCCGACTTGGCGACTCACTGCGATTTGGCCAATTCATGCTGAGCATCCTCTTCTAATCCTCATTTTGGATGAGGCACAGGAATTGCGTCCCAAAACATTAGGTAAGCTTAAAAGCTGACTTTCTTACGTCGTGCGGGCAGACATCATCCATCTAACGATTGTGAATATTGAAGCCATGATAAATAGAAATGCGCCAAATGCGCGGTTGGAGCCACTTGATATTATCAGGTGGAATTCACGCTATCTGCAAGTCCTTTGGAGAATTGGCCAGGCCCGAATCACATTTTTAGGTAGTATCGCAGCGCTCGTTTCCAAACTAAAAACTGTACATCGGAGGAGGGACAATTGAATAATATAATGAAATCCAGAGGTGCAAAACACTGCAGCCAACCTAAAGCATTTACGCTTATCGAACTCCTGGTCGTGATTGCTATCATAGTGATCCTGGCGGGACTGTTACTGCCTGCGCTGGCGAAGGCCAAGGAAAAAGCTTACAAAATCAATTGCATGAGCAATTTAAAGCAGTTTTCCTACGCCAACCAAATGTACACCGATGATAATGCAGGCCGATTGGCAGGTGCCGCTTTTCAAGGGGTTTACGGACAATATGATAGTGTCACGGCTTTAAAGGCTGGCTTGTTGTGCCCGTTGGCTACTTATTTGGGACAGCCTGTTCCATCCGCAACCGTGCGTACTGCATTGGTAGCGACATGTCCTGCTTCAGTTATTCAAAGTATAAGAACCACTACTCCCAATCCTCTTTTTTATGGTGTAAGTTATCGTCTGTCAGTCAAGATAATCAATTCCCCCACAGAAACTATCTCAAATCCGTTTGGATATCCATGGACCAGCGGTAATGTGAATAGCCAACCGGACGATCCGCCTCATAAGCTTCAAGAGATTGCCAACCCCGCAACCGAGTGGGCGATGGCGGATGTGGATGCTATGAATTCGGTTGGCGGTTTGTATGCACCGGCGCTTCCTCCGAAGGAGGTTCACGGAGCTGGCAGAAATAAGGTGTTCTTTGATTGGCACGTTGAATTCGTTAAAGAACAATAGGCTTCTTTGATTCTTTTTAGCACACGGCGCGCGTCATATTCGCAAGTTCAATTTCAGCCGACTGCTTGTCAGCCGGCTGTCTGCTATATTGAGAGTCGTGCCGTATGTATTTCATTGTGATCGCATCTAAGCTTGAGTTTTAGGGCTTTTCTTCTAATTTGCGTTCACTTTGCAAATGAAAGCTAGCATTGATGTCGGCAGGCGTTTCATCTTAACCAGCCTGTTCGTATTGGTTTCGATCCATGCCAGAGCGGAATTGACTCCGATTTTTTCCTCACTTGTGCCCGGTTTGGACTACGCCCACATCACTGAAACCAATCACCCATGGTCGATTCACGTTGCGCGACTCGAGCGTTCGCACAAGGAGCTGGACCTTGTTTCAACTTTGGCGCAGGGAAAGATTGTGGGCTTGAGCAGCGTGGCGAACCAGGTCAAGACGTTTCCCGCAGGGAGCGGCAAGCCGCTGGTGGCAGTGAACGGTGACTTTTTTGTCATTGCGAAAGGGCCTTACCAGGGTGATCCCTTGGGGTTGCAAATTCTTAATGGTGAATTGGTCAGTGCTCCCAATGGCGCCAGCTTCTGGAAGGATGCTGAAGGGAATCTTTTCCTGGATAATGTTCAATCGAAGTTTTCAATCTTGCTTCCAAAAGGTGAAAAGATTCCGTTCGGGTTAAATGAGCAACGGCAGACCAGCAAGGCGGTGCTTTTTACACCTGCTTTCGGTCCTTCGACCAGGACCACTAACGGGTGGGAATTTATCCTGGAGAAAGTTGAAGGAAAAGCATGGCTGCCGCTGCACGCAGATAGAAGCTATGAAGCCAGGGTTCAGGAGGTGAGGACGACGGGTGATTCTCCCTTGGCAGAAGACAAGATGATCATTTCAATCGATCCCAAGCTCGCAAGCCGTTTTGCTGGTATTCAGCCAGGGACGATTTTGCATTTTTCCACGGGTACCAGCAGAGACATTGCCAAGGCAGATACAGCGGTCGGGGGCAGACCATTGCTTCTTGTCCATGGAAAGGAACTCGAAACTTCAAAGCAAAAGGGTAATAATGCTGCCACAATCGTACGACATCCGCGTACGGCCTTGGGTTGGAATGCCCGGTATTTTTTCCTGGTGGTGGTGGATGGCCGTCAGAAGGAGTTATCGATGGGTATGAGTTCGCAGGAGTTGGCTCATTTTATGAGCACGCTCGGCTGTACCGAGGCCATGAATTTGGATGGCGGTGGCTCCACCACTTTCTGGCTGGACGGTAAAGTTGTGAACTCTCCGTCCGACAGGCACGAGCGTTCAGTGGCGAATGCATTGATCATTATGCAACACAGGTCTGATCCAGGCGCGCAAAATCCTCTCCAAAAAGCCGCGAATTAACCCGTTCGGGAGCCGGTATGTTTCTAAGAAAATCCTTAAAGTAACCTATTGTGTCTCACCGCCAGCCCTTTTTCCGCGATACGCGCTCAGGAAGTAAATCATTACTCCACCCACCGCTGTCGACAGACCGCCCCAAAAGAGCGTCCACTGCACACCATTGGATTGCGTGCAGGCATTAAGCCACCAGCCAGTTCCCAGATAGCCAATCAAGTTACCCACGCCACTTGTCATCAAGGACATGAGCGCTTGCGCGCGTGCACGCCATGCGACTTCCACCCGCTCGTCGAGGTAGATTTGTGCGGTAATGAAATACAGGGCGTAGCAAAGTCCATGCAGGAGGATGCCCGCTAACAGCCCCGCCCGGTTATTCAACGCACAGAGAGCGAAACGCACCACACCAAACCCCAGTGCCGTGAGGAAAATCCATTTCAATCGCCAGCGCAGCAAGACACGACCCAAGGCTAGCAAGGTAAGAATTTCCATGATCTGGCCCAAGGTCATCCAGGCGGAAAGACGGTGAAAGCCGAGTTGCTGCAGGTGTGGCGGCGTGAAGGCATAAAAGGCCGCCAAAGGAATGCTGTACAAAGCAGCTGTGATAAATACCACGCGATGATCGGGATTTCTGAGAAGCGTGAGCGCGTCCCAGCCCAGGCGCTGCTTCCAGCTCAACCGATGTGTGGGCATGGGTGGGTTCACGCTCGGCAAGAGGAGAGTGAACGCCGCCATCGTCAGCCAAACTGCTGCCCCGATGTATTGGGCGAGAGTGGAGGCATCGGCATGCAATGCGCTGATCAACCAGCAGCCGCACATCCAGCCAAAGGTAGCTCCCGCCCGGACTGGCCCATATTCGCTACGGGAGTTTCCCAGCCGGGAGAAAATAATGGCTGTGCTGATGCTGGCCGTAGGTGCGGAACAAAGCGCGTAGAGTTGAATCAACAGCAAGACTAATCCCCCTGGCCAACCGTTCTGAATGCTCCAGGCAACGATCAGCATGGCGGCGGCGCTGGCGACAGATAACCAACGCAAAACTTTCACAGGCGAGGCGTGGTGATCGGCCATGGCGCCAAAAATCAGAGGCGAAACGAAGGCGGCCACAGCAGAAGTTGCAAAGGCATAAGGGCGAATGTCTTGAAGTTGGTGTGCATAAAGCACCGCACTTAACGGCACGACCCAAATGCCCAAGGCCATGAATTGCAGGCCGAAGAGCGCCGCCAATTCAGTGTATTCCGACCGACGAATTGCTTTCTGCACGCGGATAGGACACACGAGGCGGAAAAAAACGCAAGTCTTCCTTAAAGCTCGAATTACGGCTTTGCCACCATGGTGTTCAGACTGGGTCTCTTTTCTTCGTGACTGCTCCCAAATCCATCGTGCAAAGGCAGTTAGCATCGAGGGATTCTGAGGGGCCGAAACGGTTTAACATTTTCTCGTGTAATGGAGGTTCCCTCTTGCGTCTGGATGTGGCTGGCGGATGCACCTTGGATAAAACCGTTTTGACTTGTGACAAGGAATGGAGTTCATACATTGTAAGGCTGAACATGAATGCTTGGTCTGTTGTTGCAAGAATCTGCTGTAGTTTGGCTCTTTCAATACGGACTTTTTGCTTTGGTAATTCGGCGCTGCCTGTTGTCGGTTCGAGCTGTCCGGCGGTGACAATCTTTGGCCGAATCGCGGCGGTGGTATTAGCGATGCAGCTTGGCGTTGCAGCGCAGGATTTTCAGGTGCGAAACTGGTACGTCGAGAATGGCTTGCCGGATAGCACAGTCACCTCACCGGCGCAAACTCCCGACGGCTATTTGTGGGTGGGAACGCGCAAAGGTCTGGCCCGGTTTGACGGCGAAAGTTTCAAGAGGATTGAGACGGGAGGCGGTAATCCACTGCATGATTCCAGCGTGTGGGGTTGCTGACGGATCGTCGAGGTGGTCTCTGGATTGCCAGTGAATCCGGGTTGATTTCCCGGTTGTTCGAGGGTGAGTTCCGCACACGATATCTGCCGGAAAGGGTGGCTTCGGGTGGAGGCACGCCAGTCGCCAAGCTGGCCACCAATCAAGCGTGGCAGAATCTTAGTTCGACCTTCGCGTTGGACAACACCGGGGCCGTATGGGCCAGGACCATTACAGGAGAAGTGTTTCGATTCCCCAACTTTGGCGCAGCGTCAGCGGTGCCGCTGGTGAACCTCCCTCCGACCGCCCAAGTTTTCGCTGCGGGAAAACCCAACGGCTGGATGCGCGCTCAGCTACAGGACAATGGCATGAAGCTGGAACTGCGCTGGCAGGGTTTTAATGATTGAAAGCGCATTGGGCTACGACGTGACCGTGGCTAATGCCTCTGGAGCCGAGCTGACGCCAGCTAACCGGATACTTACCCGCACTGGCGCAGATGTGACAATAACGGGCAGCGGTCCAATCGTTTTACGGTTTCATTACAAAGGCTCTGCGTTGCGCTGGATTTACGATGGAAGCAATTAACCCGCCTTTAGAGGGTGGGAGGATTTGACCATCTTCCCGCCTCGCCCAAAATCAAAGCGGCTGTAATCAATACCTATTGGATTTTTTCCACGTAAACATGGACCGAACACAAATTAACAGCATCTTCATGAAAAGAAACTTCAGCCACAGAATAGGAGCCTTTTTGCAATTTTAAGGAGTCGCCCTTTCTTGGTAACGCTGGAACGGAATATTCTCCTGGTGCTAGCTCAACTGATTTGGTTGGAAAGTGTACTAGAATCTTTATCATAACCAAATGGTGTCATCCTATCTTATGTTGGCAATCAAAAAGACCGGCCCCATTTCTGGAACTGGCCATTCAGGAAATCAACCCCGCTCAGGGCTAATCTCGCGCACAATTTTACCGAATGCCTTGCTTATGTTCGCCATCGCTTCCCACCAGTAGATGCCGGGCTTGATGTTGGGGTCTAACAATTTTCCCACTTACCCATTTCCATCCACCAGGAATGCACGTTGTGATCAGTGAGGAAATTGCAGGGAGTAGCAGGACAAGCAGAACTTTATCCCTAAACCAGTGGTCGGGGGCATTGGGTTGCTTACTCATTTGCGAAAGTGTGCCTGTTTGAACGGGGATGAACAATAGTGCGTTTATCCACTTTCTACATACAATTTGGTATATTTTACAGGTGGAAAAGTGACAAAACCTTTGATTCTATTGGTTGTAATGAAGGTGGTGCCGGTGGTCGGACTCGAACCGACACGACTGTTTAAGGTCCCAGGATTTTAAGTCCTGTGCGTCTGCCATTTCGCCACACCGGCAACCGTTAATTCATTGGGGTTTAGCAGATTTTTCAAACCCAACTTGGCTTTGCGACACTAATTGCGACAATGCTATGGTATGCAAGCCAATACAACCAATAGTAACATTTAAGCCGCTGCTCATGTTCGCAAGTCTCATTCGCGGTATAAGTATAAGAAGGTTTTGGATGGGCGCAAGCAGGCAATTCGTCGTCTCTGGGAACGCAATGGCATTTTATCGCCCGTCTCAACGTTGAGGATCAGGACGTAATCAAAAGAACTCGCTGGGTGCCTTGGTGAAGGTTGAGACGATGTCCCAAGCTCAGGAGGCACCAAAGACATTACAGATGGGCAGAACTCGAAATGATCTTCCTGTGCTGAAGCGCACACCTCAGTTTATCAACTACGCAGACTGTTACCTTGCCTAATTCGATAACGTGAAGGATGCGGCCAGAAATGATCCAGAAAGAGCGGGGTGTAATGAATCTTTCCGCCGAACATATCAGCTATCCCAACCAGGTGAACTGGAAGGGGGCGAAATTTCACTTTGCGCGAGAAGATATTCCGTTTCTCAACTTTCTGAATTTCTCAACTGAAACACATCGAGCAACCGCCCAGGACTTCCCACGACAAAACGCCCTTGGATTTTCGCCAAACTTGATTGGAACAGTGCTAAGTTGGAGCCTTCGAGCTTCGGCTCCTGGTTCTCGCCGTCTTTTGTCAACCAAGATGCTCCATGCCTCAGGTCGTTAGAACAATTTTCCCATAGCTTTTGCGGCTGGCCAGAAGCGTGTGGGCTTCACGGAGAGAAGCCAATGGCAGGGTGTGTCCAACTTGAATCCTTATTTTTCCTGCGCCAATCCAATTCATCAGTTCTTCCAACGATCTGCGGATTAACTCGCGTTGAGTCAGCAATGCACTCAGGTGAATACCGGAGACCGACTTGGAGCGGAACAATAATGATGCCGCGTCAATTTTTGGTGTTTCATTGCTGGAAATACTCATCACCACTAAACGGCCAAGCGGAGGCAGGAGTGCGAGACTGCGGCGAAAGATATCACCACCAATGGAGTCGAGGATAAGTGCCGGGCCGTTCCCGCCTGTCAGATCGCGGCATGCGGATTCGAAGTCTGAGTAATCGACCGCTAAGTCGGCACCGAGTTCGACTACACGTCTGCGTTTTTCAGGAGTGGAGGCAGTGGCGAGGATTTTGAGCCCTAATATCCGGGCGATCTGGACAGCTGCCGTACCCAAGCCACCCGCAGCAGCGTGGATTACAACAGTTTCTCCCGGTTTGGCATGAGCCACGGTAGTGAGCGCATGATAGGCTGTCAGATAGTGAACAGGAAACGCAGCCCCTTCGACGAAGGTCAACGTTTCCGGCAATGGAATGCAGCTATCAGCTTTGACCGTTGCGAACTCGGCGTGCGCTCCACCGCTGGTCAGAAAGGTGACTGCTGTTCCAATTGGTGGCCCATTTACGCCGCTGCCATGCATCTCCACGATGCCAGCCGCCTCTGATCCCGGAAAGAAGGGGGGCTTCGGTCCGCCAGGATAAATTCCTTCACGCTGCAAAATGTCGGAACCATTGAGACCACATGCTTTGATACGGATCAGCACCTCACCTATGCCCGGCTTGGGAGCGGGCACATCAATGATTTGAATTCGGTCCACTCCCCCAAAGCCGATTACCTGAGCCGTTTTCATGGTTGATCCTTCATGATGCGTTTGGCCACGTATTCAGAATCGCGTGCGGTCCCACGCAGATAGTGCGAGGCAAAAGTTCTTCCACGGGGAAGCCCCAAAAGGTAAAGGCGTCGCGTGCGGGTGCTTTCACAAGCGCGCGCAATGGGTTGTCCCAATGCATTGTAATCAACGAGGTCGCCCAAGTGGCTGGATGAGTAACTAAAGCCGGTGGCAAATACCACCAGGTCGGGTTCTAATTGAGTGGCATCTTTCATGATTACTCCGCTGCCCTCATAGCGTAGAACGGCTGCTACACGGCTGATCCGGCCGCGGTTGATGGCGCGCGGAATCTCACGGCCAAGCATTGGTTCCCGAACCGTAATGGATCGATTTCCAAGAAACCGGGTTGGAAAGTGTTCCGGCAGCCAGCCGAAGTAATGCACATCGATGCCAAAGACCCGGTGCGGCAGGGCAACCAGTGGGGAGCGCAAGGAAAGCCAGGTGCGATCTTCATCACGTCTTACTTCGAGCCAGTTGTTCAGCACCTCAGCCGCTGATGGACCCCCGCCAACGACGAGGAGACGACGGGAAGATTTGAGATGCGAGATGCGGGTTTCCAAACTGTGCAGCCAGCGAAAGGAACATTCTGCGGGATTAAAGTTTTCAGGGAGTTGTGGGGCACTGATGATTCCCGTGGCGTTAATAACATGGCTACCAAGGATGCTTTCGGTGATGCCGGCCGAGCTTCTGAGTTGCACCGAAAAACCTTCGGAACCATGCCGGATTGAAACGACCTCGGAATCTGTGCGAACTGAAAGATTGTTTTGCTGGACGTAGCATTGCAGTTCACTCAGCAGATCACTGAATCTTAGATAGGTTGGAGTTCCCTTTTCCAATTCCATACCAGGCAAGCGGGAAAGTCGGGCAGGGGAGAGAAGAGTCATCGCCGGATCTACCTGTCGGAGTCCAGTGAGGATGGCGGGACCGCGTTCCAGCAGTGTAAATGGGATATCCTTCCGGGCGAGACAAGCGGCAACTCCGAGCCCCGCCGGGCCGGCGCCAATGATGATGACATGCGACTGACGCTTAGTTTGCATCCTGGTGTGTCAGTGCCATGGGTGAGCGCATGAGTTCGGCCTGTAGCAAGTCGGCGAGTTTGTCGGCATCTTCAGCAGAAAGTGCGCTCAGCCGATACGTGATGGAGAATAGCAGCGAATTATTTGTGGATACCACTACGAGGGCGGTTCCCATATGCAGGCAGACCGGTGTGTAGATACGACGATTTGTGATTTGCAGGCGGCCATGGGACCATTCCGATACATTGGAGGAGCGATCGTTTTCATTTTCGTGCCATGTAAAGTGGCTGGTGGCCGCGCCGGTGGCGAGGGGTGTCATGACCAGGCGACGAAACAATGTCCAAGGCAAAAAGCGCAACGGACACATAAGCTGCGGCAACGCCAGATGCTGACGTTGACGAATCGCGCCGATGAACTGCCGCTTAAGCGCGTTGGCAAGCGTGCCCACGCATTGGGTCGCATCGCCAGACAGAATCAACGGGGAAACCAGATTTCCGAGAAGTTCACGGGAAGCCTTGTGGCGGCGCAAGCTCACTGGAAACTCCAAAGAAATGATTGGATTGGATCCTTTGTTGGAGGCTCGATTCCAACCATTGAGCGATCGCATCCAGGCTGCGGCGCAGAGCCAGAGTGGTTGGGTTCGGTTGATCGCAGCCAACTCTGACAGCATTTTGAGACCCTCTCCCTCCAACAACCGCTCGCAGGTGGCAGTCGGTCCGGGAGCGTAGCTGCGTACGGCAAGGCGAGCTGAGACATTAGCTTTTGCTTGCCTGGACATGCGTCGGAGGTGATCCCACGCTTCTGAAGAACAAAGCGGAGCGAGTAACTCGACCGCGCTCATCGGTTTTGCAGGTAGTACTGCCACTGGGGGAAGCAAGGACTGTCCCCCCACTGAACGAGACAAAAATCTCATCATTTCCAAATATACTGTCAACATTGCTTCACCATCCATCACGGCATGGTGGGCGCGCACCACCAGTCGATGTGTTTGGCTGTTAGCGAACCATAGAAGTTGAAAGGGCGGTTCACAAAATGGGTCCAACGGCAGATTGCGCCATTCTTTCAGCAGCGCCTCATCCGATGCCACATTCAACATTTCTTCCACATGACAAGCGCCATCCCAGACAAGTCCCAGACCTTGATGGCGAACTTTCTGTCCTAATTGTGGCCAGCGGCCAACCAGATGTAGAAGCATGCCTTCCAGGTCCGTTCGTCTTATCGCGCCCTCAAGTTCCAGTTCAAAGCCGAGTTGCATGAGGATTCCCGAGCCTTGCTGATAGGCCACAAAAAAGGCATCTGCAGGTGAAAGGGGATGTTGGATTGGTTTTGTGCCGGTCATGAGGCAGCTTTCCATTTCGCCAAGCGATTGTTGCGTGCCGTGATTGCTTCGTCCCAGGCTGAAGAAGTTTCAATCATCATCATGACCAATTCGCCCCGCAGAATCAGCTCGGAATTTTGTTCCGCCGTAACATCAAGCAGGACATTCGAGGCCTCATGGCGGAGGACTGCTACGGAAATTGAAAGTTGGGAAGGCAAGCTGGACGGACCGAGGAATTTTAGATTCCGAATCATTCCGGGAATGGCCCAACGATCAAAGCCATGATGAAGCTTGACCACCTCTTCTGCCAGCGGGCCGGCAATCTGCGAAGCCAACTCCACGAGAAATGAACCCGGCAGGATCGGCATGCCGGGAAAATGATCGGCCAACAACGGATGATCGGCAGGCACGGACGCCTTGCCGGAGGCTCTGCCTGCTTCAGCTTGGACGGAGATGGATTGAATCAACTCGAACATCTGACTTGTTCTTTGATTGTAATTTGATGTTCCACCAGTCGGACCATGGCCCCGACGGTGCAATATCGGGGAAAAGTTTTCACATGGATGCGCTCTGGAAAAATCTCCCGAGGCGAATCGTGCAAAAGACTCATCAAACGTTCCCGGCCCGTTGTTGTCAGCACTCCTTCATTGGCAAACTCATTTTCTGCGAGATCACCTTTTGCCAATCCATATAAGGTTTCTTCAGGAATCATGATTTTGAAATGTTCCTCCATCCGGAACATCAAATCGAGCATGTCCATGGAGGTGAAGGCAAAGTCATAAAAGAGCAGTTGGTCAGGTCGGACCGGTTCGTTATCTCTGAGGCCGAGTGTGGTGCGAACCGATGCCGAAACGACATCCAAAATGTTTTGGTCTTTCATATCCATTCAACTCGATACATTCGCAAGTATAAGCGCTGCATTCTGCCCGCCCATCCCAAAGGAAACCGACAAAACAGTTTGGGCTGCGGCACTGATGGGTTTGCCGATCACATGGTGAAGTTCGCAGCCTTCGCCCGGTTCAGTTAGATTAACCGTGGGAGGAATGATGCCCGTGGTGCAAGTCTTAAGTGCCACAATGGCCTCCAACGCACCGGCCGCGGCCATGGTATGACCGATGGCTCCCTTAACGCTGGAAACCGGGACACGGTTATTGCCAAAGAGACTTCGCAAGGCAGCAGCTTCGGCAAGATCGCCGGCAAAGGTTCCGGTGCCATGCGCATTGATGGCTCCGATGTCGGCAGGGCGAAGACAGGCATCCTCCAGGGCGCGTCGCATGCTGAGTTCAGCCCCGGCACCATTTTCAGGAGGGCGGTTCAAATCAAAGGCGTCCTGGCTGGTGCCGAATCCGGTGATTTCAGCCAGCAAAGTCGCGCCGCGTTTTCGGGCTGAAGCGAGAGTCTCCAGAACCAGCGCTCCTGCTCCATCTCCCAGAGCAAATCCTCGGCGCCGCTTGTCGAAAGGGCGACAGGCAGTAACCGGATCTTCTCCTGGTTGATCCACAGCGATTGCCTGCAGACCAGCGAAGCCAATCAAATAGAACGGGGTGAGCATGACGCTTGAGCCGCCAGCGACAATGGCGTCGCAGTGTCCGCGTCGTAAAATTTGGAATGCTTCACCAATGGCCTGGGTGCCCGACGCACATGCGGTAGCAATCATGCGTCGAGGTGCGCAGAACCTCCGGGCAAGAGCATTGAAACAAGCTCCTGCAGAACGAAGAGCGAGCCCCTCCGAGCCGATTTGAAAGGTATCCAGGCCGGTTGCCCATACGAATCCGACTGAATCAGATTGCAAACCGGCAACTGAGAGAGCCTCATCGATAACAAGGCCCGCGATGACTTCATCACGGTTAATCTGATCATGGGACGCTGCATCCACTTCACCGCCGGTTGTCATGGGCAGCCCGGCGACAACAAATCGAGGAAGACTTCGCACACCGCTGCGACTCGAGAGAAGCCCGTTCCACAACGCGTCGGTGCTCGTTCCCAATGCAGAGATAGCGCCTGTGCCGGTGATGAAAACGCGGTTCGCAATCATGATCGTGAGAACTCCATCTCGACAGTTATCAAGTCCATGCCGTTGCCGTGATTCGAAGGAACGGTGTAGGAGAGCCGGCCGGTTTTGTGGTTGCCAATAACAGCAACAAGAGAAATCAGGCCTGCCGCAGCATGGGGTTCCAGTGCGGCTGGTGTGTCCAGGCGAACCCGTTGCACCGCGACCAGCTTTACCAAACGTCCGAGTGGAACATAAGGTTTTGGACTTTTGGAGAAGAGCAGGGCAATACCCGAGCCGGTTGTGCCCTGGTCATCTGCCTGATCTCCGGCGATCAAAAATGCTTCGGTTTCGTTTCCATCCCTGAGGCGCTCGTGCAAGGCTTCCAGTCCGCACCAGGCCTGGCCTGCAGCACCGCCCAATCCAAGGCAGTGTTCATGATTGCGATGCATGATGGCGAAAGCGGATAGAGCCAGATTATCTACGGCATGGAGGGTGTGGGTTGGATTGACCCGGAGATGGCCGATATGCCCGTCCTGCCCGGCAGTTGCCGCGAGGCGCGTCCAGCGATGCAAATCCAGGGAGCCAGATTGGCATGGAGCCAACGAGAACAAGGCAGCGCTCGCTGGATTTTCAGCGGTCTTCGCGGTTTCATGAGCGGCAGTCAAAGCCAACTGGACTGGCAGATTATATCGACGAATCTGACGCCAAAGCTCCGGATCGCTTTCCTGCACTGGGGCGATGCTTTCAACTATTGTTGAGGCGACGAGATAGCACATCCTATTGCCTGGATATATTGAGAGGTTTCGAGAGCACGGTTTAGAACCCGAAGTAGACTGGATGAATGCCACGTTTTACTTTTGACCAGTAGTAAAGATTTGTAGCAAGATTGACCAAAAGATTATTTGGAGTCCGACGCATGATGATGCGCTTGAAGATGGAACGGAGGGAATAGAATTGTTCCAAGGCGCCCCACCAGCCTTCCTTGAGCTGGTCTGGTGTCAGCACGTCGGGTTTAAAGACCACGTAGGGCTCGCGAAGATGACTGAGTTCCTGATCAAAAACATTTCCCGTTCGATGAATCCGATCTCCCATCGGCGTGCCGGGATAAGGGGTGAGAATAAAAATTTGAGCAACCGGCACTTTAAGATTTTCCAGGTAATCGACCGTTTTCTTAAAAGTATCGGGCTTATCGTCTGGCAGTCCGAAAATGATAAGCGCATGAGGGCTGATGCCGGCATCCATGATGCGGCGGAATCCTTCGGCATATTTGTCGACGGCGTGAAAGGTCTTGTTTACGTCCTCGAGGTTCTTTACGGAAAATGTTTCCACGCCGAGCGCCATGAGGGTGCAGCCAGACGCCCGTGCTTTTTGCAGCAATCCGGGATGCCGGGCGACATTGATGGTGGTTTGCGTTCCCCAGCGGACTGGGCTTCCGGCCATGGCAGTGAAAAGTCGGTCAGCAAAGCGGATGTCTTCACATAGGTTATCGTCGCAGATGTTGATGTTGCGGCTACCGGTGGCGTCGATGTCACGGAGGATCTGCTCGACGGGACGTTTACGATGCGCCCCCTGATGCACGGCGGCAATGGAGCAGTAGTTACAGGTAAACGGGCAGCCGCGCGTGGCTTGAACCGGATAAACCACCAAACGATCTTTCTTGATCAAGTCATAGCGGGGGATTGGCAGGTTGCTGATATCGACCGATCGAGTGGATTGATAGCGTTTCTTCAGTTTTCCCTGTTCGATGTCATTCAAGATTTCCGGCCAGATTTCGTCGCCTTCTCCCAGGACAATGGCATCGAAAAACCCTTCCACTCGATCCGGCAGCATTGAAGGAAGATATCCACCGAGCACGGTCTTTTTTCCACGAGCGCGGAATTTTGCAGAGATATCCTTGCAGCGATCAAACTGCATGATCTGACCGGAAAGGGCCACCACATCCGCATCGCTTTCAAAATCTATGTCCTCGAGATATTCCTCCGTCAGTCGGACTTCATGACGGTCTGGGGTCAATGCGGCCAACAACGGCGGACCCAAATGAGGAAGGTAAGCACCCAGACGGTCGATCCAGCCCTTGGCTTGAACCACTGTGCCATCGTCGCGGTAATGAGCTGGATGGATGATATCAATTTTCATCCGATGTTGCTTTAAGTTCTCTGACCATCGTGGCTAGTTTGTTCAGTGTTGCTCCACCGGCAAGCGCATCCACGAAGGCTTTGCGGGTCACTTTGACCTCATAACGATCCTCGACGGCGATGATGAGTCCCAGAACGATAACGGAGGAGAAAGGAATCAATGTATCCAAAGGCTCATCTGCGCCGCAGGATTCAACAGCAGCAGCTTGGTTTGGATCCGGCGCCGAGCGGAGGATTAATTCCCTCAATTCGTTCGTTAAATCTGATGTGTTCAAGGATCAGCTTCCTTAACTTTTATCCGGCGTTGAGATGGAATTACCGTTGACGCGGATTGGCTCCGGCACAACCGGCGAGGCAAGCGGAAAGAAACGCTTGTCCTTGTGCCGGTAAAGATTGTTGTAAGAGCAACCGGGCATGATCCTGCCATCGGGCAGGACATAGCTGGTGCAACATTTCTTCAAACGCGTCACGTCGAGGTCCCACGCATCCATAAACGCATGGATGAAGATGGCCTTGCACCTCGCTTCAGCAATTCTTTCGATCTGATCGTGGGCGAGGGGATTGCGGGAATTGAAAGTTTCCTTCAGGAAGCTTTTCAATGAGTCGAGAATGATCTGCGATTCATCACCGACCTTGCTCGTGGACCAGAGATTGGTAATGGAATCGAACAGCATTTTTTCCAAAGCACTATCAGTGCGCAGGACGGTGCGGTTGGCCATGGCATCCAGGTATTGACGGATGTTGACGAATTCAGGGAGCGGCACGAACCGCCCATCATTCATGCGAAAAAGATAGGTGGCGGTGTAACAGCTTGGGTGCGAGCAGGGGACTGGATGAAAGTATTTGCGCTTGAACCAGCCGGTTTGTTCTTCAATGAGTTGATGTACTTCGGGCATGGTGAGCCGATGACCTGCGGGATTCTTGTGATAGAAATCACCACCATTACCCGTATGCGCCATCGGTTGGATGACTATGCTTGAAACCTGATTCATTGCCAGGCCGAACTCCAGCAAAGCACCGAGTTCATCACTATTGTCTCCCTTCGAAATCGTAGGCACTAATACGGTCAGAATATCCAGTTCCTTGATGACCTCGATGCATTTCATCTTCATGTCGAAAAGTTCAACGCCACGGATCTTTGGATATACGCCCGTCTTCAACGAATCAAATTGCAGCGAAGCGTACATGCCGCCAGCCTTGAAACGCTCCGCGAATTCACGATTGTTGGCGAGCTTGCGGCCATGAGTGGAGATCAATAGACGCTTGATCTTTCCGGCATGCGGTCCCCGTAGAACATAGTCGCAAAATTCGAAGAACTGTTTGTGCAAGGTGGGTTCTCCGCCGGAGAGCAGTAAGATAGGCAACTCACCTTCGGCGGCAACGATGGCGTCCACGGCAGCCTTAAATTCATCGAAGGTCATTGCATAGCGCTGTTGGTTGCGCACGATGCAAACCGGGCAGGTGAGGTCGCACACGTCATTGATCTCGATGATGGGCGAACAGGTATGCTGCTGGTGATCCTGGCAGAGCCCGCAATCGGAAGGACAACCATGTTCCACCTTTGTGGCGAATTGCAACGGCATGGTTCCTGGTTTTGTGTAAGTGAGTGAATTGATGTAGTAATCGGCGTCGCTGGAGGTTTCGACTTCGAAGAAACCATGTTGCGGACATCGCTTTTGCATGAGGATTTTATCACCACGCAAGACGATGTGAGCATCAATATTGCGTTTGCACTCCGGGCAGATCGAGCGCGTGTAAGAAAGGAATGAGGCGTCGCGATCTTGCTTCGTGAGAGGTGGCAGGGAGAAATTCATGTTTGTTTATGATCTGTTTTGGAAAGCATTACGCGAGCGTGCCTCCCTCAAGAAAGAGGACGTTGCCATTCATGTAAGTATTACGGTCCGAAAGCAGCCAGGCGACCAGTTCACCGCACTCGGTTGGTTGTCCGATGCGGGAGAGCGAACACGCATCCACGTAACGCTTCTGATGGTGCTCAGGGATCGTGGAGCGAAGTCCGCCTTCAAAGATTCCAGCTGCCACCGCATTCACCAACACGCCGTAAGGGCCTACCTCGTGTGCGAGACTACGGGTCAATCCTTCAAGGGCTCCTTTACTCGCGGCATAATGAACCGGACCTGGAATCGTCCTGGTGCCCGCGATTGAACTGATGTTGACGATGCGGCCGTTCTTTTGGCGGATCATTCTGCGGAGGGCGGCTTTGCACAGGCGAAATGTCGCAAAGAAATTTAACTCCATCAGGTCAGCGATATCTGTATCCTCGATGAGCACGAAGGGGATTGCTTCGCTGACAGCAGCATTATTCACAAGGCCATCGATCCCACCCCATTTGTCTTCGACTGCTTTAACGACACGTTCTGCAGCCGCACCTTCACGCAAATCCTCCTGCAAGCTCAGGCATTCGTTTCCTTGTTGAAGGATCAGCGACTCAGTCGCCGCCGCGTTTGTGGAATTACCATTCCATGTGAACGCCACCTGAGCCCCTTCGCGGGCAAGGACTTCACAAATACCTTTGCCAATTCCACCGGAACCGCCGGTGACCAAAATCCTTTTCCCGGTCAGTAAACCTTTAAATCTATTTTCAGATATTCCAATGGACATGACGTTTTTCTCCGCTCCCACGAATTTCCACCAAGCAAACCATGAGACCTGAAGCGCGACAAGCCTGTATCATTTCATTTGCAGCCGTCTCGGTGTCTTCGTCACCAACAACACAGATCGCAGCTCCCAGGAATCCCCAGCAGCGCGCGATTAGTTGGGGAATAAATCCCGGTGTAATTTCAAGGATGGCACTTGGAAGAAGTCTGCCTCCAATCTGTGCCGTTTTCAGTGGGAGAATGGGCCTTTCCAGTCTCACCAAAAGAAGGTCTGGGGGCTGCAGAGGGCGATGCTGCGCTGCTTTCTCAGCAATCTGTCGCAGGATTGGATTTATCAGAGGCGTTCTTGTGCTCAAGGTTGCCCAGTTCTTCCCATTCGGGTTGTTGGCTGTCGTGGTCAGAGCTGCGCCTCCAACTCGCGCTGCGGCACAAGCACCACTCAAAGCACGGCAGATAACCATGGTGTCGCGCGAGGCGGCGTGATTTGCGAGCGATCTTCCATCGCTGGCAGTCGGATGTTCCATGGAGAGTACCGGAAGCCTGGTTGAGGTTTTATGCATTAATGCTGCAAGGGCGATCGAGAGCAATCCCGAGGCACCGTTGGTATGCCCAAAATGCAAGAGGGGGGTGGTTAAAGGCACCTGCATATTCACGTGGCATTTAACCTCATTCAATTCAAAATTGTCGGTTAGTGCCGGACCACTTCCCTGGCCGATTATCAATTCTGGCGTGGGGGTAGAGACTGCTCCGAGAGTGCTGGATAAACCTTCCTCCTGGCCAAGTGCAGGACCAGAGAGCAGGGCCGTGTTACCCGAATATTTTGTAAGCTGCAAAGCCACCGCGGCTTCACCTGGAATGAAACCGGCATTGGTGGATTGCCAGGGTGTTGGTTGCGAGTGAAGTACGCGCAATGCTTCAAAATTTTCATGATTTGCCCGTGACAGAATATCTGTCGCAAGTACGAACACCTGCTCGTGGCCACTTTCAAGTAAACGGCTGGCTATGCACAGTGCTTGTAATCCCGAGGCGCAGGAGCCACTGATCATCGGCAAGCGCTGACCTTCCCATGGCGTATCCTGGAACAGACCGTTTGTTACAAAAGAATTATTCCAGATTGTGTCTTCAAGTTTATCGGCTGCACCATTGCTTGACGCCACAATGAGAGGAGTTCCAGATACCACCGAGTTCCCGTTGAGACAATCCCGCAGAGCGAGCCTGGCAAGTCTTTGCCAACGCGCTTTGCCCGAGAGCGAGGCATCGATGTCGCGAGCAGGACGGCAGAGTCGGCAAGTGGTCCATGGACCTGACTCCCAGGGCAAATTGCTGGCCTTGTTGAGCGAAGCCGATTGCAAAATATCCGCCACGCTGCCCTGTGCACTGGCCAGTCCAACGGAAGATATTCCAATGTTCATCATTTGTTGTTGGAATTCATCTCACATTATTTTGATGCGTCCACATTGGAGAGAGCCTCGATGTGTGCTCCAGGAAAGACGTTCTGCCAGCCCGATAGAGAACTGAGGATCACGGGTTTAATATCGCCCAGCCGCGCACCGGGCGCTGCCAGTCGCTCGACATAAAGCTCGTATCCGTTTTTGTTAATAATGAATGCACGAAGGGACAGAAGTTGCCCCAAGTCACGGCAGTAAGCATAATGAGGATTTTGGCGCAACAGATGCTCGAGTTTTTCTACCTGGTTGGTTTGGATTACACCTTCCACGTAAATCGTATATCGGCAGCCATGAGCGTCCTCCTCTGGAGCAAGCAGGACAAATCGTGGTAATGTGTGCTCATCAAAGCATTCATGAATAGCCTGTGCGACGAAAGCTTCTGAAAGTTTTTCTCCAAAGCGATCTGAGATATTTCCTGACCGACCGAGGAAACGTAGCGATGGAGTTTTTCCGACGAATCCAGAAACCTGCACGCGATCTCCCAGGCGATAGCGCCAAAGTCCTCCCGCCGTTGTCACGACAACCTCGTAAGTTTCCCCCTCCTTTAAAGTGTCCACGAGAAGGATTCGGCCATCTGCATCGATGAACTCAAAGAAATGAGAGTGGATTGCCAATGGTTGGTACGAGCCGAAAGGTAGCGTGACGAAAGCTTCCGAAGCAATCAAGCCTTTCGGCTGCAACAGCAAGCCTGGGAAACGTTTTCCGAGTTCCTTTGCGGCTAATTCAGATGCTCCGTTGGCCCAGCAACTGATTACACACAGCTTTGGCCAGATTTCCCTGGGGCATAGTGGATTCGTGCGGCGTAAGTCTCGCGCATGTTTGGGAAGGGGATGTGAAAAACAAGCGCGCCGCATTTCTGGTGGCAAAGCCTCGGCGTATTTACAGGTTCCTTGTTCCAGATCGGTGAGTAAAGTTTCCCACTGGCTCGGAAGACCATCCAGTAACAATGAAAGAAATGAAGGGTGCCAAATGGAAATAAGTCGCAACTCGGGGCAACGGAGCAAGGCGAGCAGCGTAATGTAGCGGAAGGCTTCAATTGAATCGGCATGCTGCACCCACGAGCCGACAGCCATCACGGCATCCACCAGTTTCTTCCTAATTCCGCCAAGATAGGCGGTATCGGCTTCAAAACCGATCGGAACAACAGAAGTTTCAGCCTGTTTGGGACGGATCGCAGGTGTTATGGACCAGTAAGCGGGGCCGCCGAGCAGTCCTGGAGCCTGGGATTGCAGGTCGATGAGCCAGGGGCCGATCGCCGCATTAAATTCGCGTTGTAATCCTTTCGTGAATGGAATGAGCTTCCGCGCACCCGTGGTTCCGCTGGTGGGTACAAGGTGAGTAACTGGTTCGTTCGTCAGTACGCATTGTTCGCCCTGGCGGATGCGGTCAATCCACGGAAGCAGCGCATCATAGTCCGTGAGCGGCACCTTCTCCGCAAAGTCGGTATAACTCTGTATATCCTGGAAACCATGAGCTTTGCCGAAAGCTGTGTGCATACTTCGGCGCAGATAAAAATTTAAACGTTTTTGCTGCACTGCTCCCGGATGGTAGAGCGCCTCGCGAAACCGCCAATATGACGGAATATTGGTAACGCTCCAGATTGAATTTGCTATTGTGGCTATGGGATGCACAAAAGTTTCGAATCAACCATGCGGTGCCCTGCTGCGGTTAGATTTGCTGAAGCAAGTTCAGTCAGGCACACCAATTCATCTCCACGCCCGTAGCCGGTATTGCGATGCGAGAAGAATACGACATGTGGATCTGTCATTCTGGCTTTGGGTATTTGATTCATTTCGCCCCGCAGTTGTTGCGGATGGGCAAACCGAACGATGCCCAGTTGAGAATCATATTGTGTGCCAAACCGTTCGCGGGCGAGGTGGTCAAGGAGGGCTTTTGGATTTCTCGGCGTCGGATAATCAAAACGTGGGTAAAATTCCCGCCAGAACACTGGAAGAAATCGGTAGGTGCGAAAGCCGGAAGTGAGGAGTAACCAGTAATAACGTCCTCGCGGAAACACTTTTCGAAGTTGATTTATTGATGCGATCCAGATGCGGGGCAGGGCCATGCTTCCCCAAGCTTCGGGGGCTACAATCGTATCCCCTGAATAAACCACACTGAGCGGTTCCTGCTCAAACGTGGTCTCATACACCAGCAAGGTCGAGAAACCGACGAGACGGGGACCGCGCATAAGCAAGATGACCCAGTTTTTTTCCGCGAGATCAAACGCGAATTGTTCAGGAGATACTCCTTCGAAATACGAAGCTAGCAAATCGTACATTCCCTGCGTTTGAACTCGTGTTAGAGCTGCTCGCGAGACAACTTCATGCGCTATTTCAGATTTCATGGCCTTCATAGCAATGCCACCTCCGGGCTGAGTCGGCCATCAATGGGAGAAGGCTCTGCCCTGTCAGTTCCGGGCCAGCGCACAGTGTAAAGGCGGCTCTTGTATTGATGATGAGGAAAGTTGGAAAGGACAGTTTGCAATCTTGGATCGCCCGCTGCGAAGCCGAGAGTCAAAAACTCGATTTGTTTGCTCGCAGCCTTTAGAAAAAGCTCCTTGATTAAAGCGACTAAAATGGCTGGTTGGTCTTCAGCAACCATCAGATGACAAACCGGGGCGTGCGCCAAAGTTAAACCGACTGAAGGCATCCCTGGACGACCAGCCATAAATGCCGCTGCGTTTATCCAAGGCCTGATGAAAGCAAGTCTCCGACTATAACCACGAACCACGGTCTGTTTAAACGAGCGCTGGTCCCAAACCGCTGCACAGGCAATCATTCGTTGATTTTCCCGGACAATGCAAAAGTCCTTCAACCCAAGTCCCAAATGTTTTAACGCGGCGATATTGTCGGGAGTCCAGCAGGGGGAAAGTTGATAATCGTGAGCCTGAGAGTTCAGGCCTGCGCAAAGTTCAGCTACATCCTGTTCTTGTCCCGGGCTGATCTGCCAGCCATTCCCTCCGGTGAAGAATTGCGATTTGGCGTTCGCTTTGCTTTGACCTTTTACACCGCGGGGAACTGGAATTAAGAGTGTTGCAAAGCCGCATAGAAACTTATAGACCGGCATGCCGGGCAGACCGCGCTCGAGAAATTGAATGGCCCGTTCATTTCCCTCCGCAATGCTGGTGAAGTAGCAGTCGGCTTGTTCGGATTTTTGAAGTTCAGAAAAGAAGCGGTAGCCGCGCCGTAACACATCAAAACGACCGGCAGATTTGGCGTTAAGGCGCAATCCCGTGAGATAACCAACACGTTGCGGTTTTCCATTTACAAAGCGGGAACGGATTGAGCAACTGCCCACGCACACCAGTCGATTTCCCTCGCGAGCGATAACGGTCGTTTTCTGCTCGCCAAGATACGGAATGTCTTCGAAAAAATCCGGTTCGCGTTCAAGCGAGAGTTGCACCTCGCCATTCATCGCGGTCTCACGCAATAATTGGCGGATTTCTGCGTCATCACTTTTAGCAGCCAGAAAAAATGTGACGCCTTGAGTGATTTTGGGCTTTACTGCGCCAGCAATAATTGTCCCTGCCATGATTCGTCTCCCAATGGATAATGGTCGCGCAGGCTGACATCGTTCCGATGCAGTCCGTTGATGAGATAAAAGTTTCGCCACATAAACCAGTTATCCCTGTTCACCTGGTCGCAGCTGCGTTTGAGAATGCTGGGCCATGAATAGAATTTGCGCCGGGCGGCAAGACAGTTTTTTTGCAATGCTTCCGGAGTCATGCCGATTGGGCGAAACGGTATTTTGTTATAGCTGTAATTGTCATCGAGCCACCATGCCTCATAAAGCAAACGATCTTCTGCCTGCAGGCGCTGATATAGCGGTGTGCCGGGAAATGGCGTGAGATGATTAAACGCGGCGATATAGAGTGCGTGTCTTTGGGCAAATTCAACTGTTTCTCCAAAACTCTCCGGAGTGTCACCGTCGTAACCGAAGACAAACGTGCCGTAAACCCGAACACGGTGACGGCGCAAATTCGCCAATGCCTGCTCAAAGCCACCTCGCATCGTGTTGAAACTCTTGTTCATTTTGCGCAGGTTCGCAGGGTTTAGGCTTTCGAAACCTATCAGTACACCCTGGCAACCGCTACGCACAAGCAACTCCAGAAACTCATCGTCATGCGCCGCATTGATACTCGACTGGCTGACCCAACGGATGTTCAGTGGGATAAGTGCGCGAAAGAACTCCTTGGCTTCGGCCAGGTTGGAAGTGATGTTATCGTCCACGAAAAAGAACAGCTTCTTTTCGTTCTTTAACGTCCTGATTTCCTCGAGGATTTCATCGATGGGACGGCGAGTTTGGTTGGAGTTAAATACGGTTTGTACGGCGCAAAATTCGCATTTGAAATGACAACCTCGTCCAGCTTCCACCAGTCCAATGGGTAAATACCGTTTTCCCCGGAATATGGCTCTGTTTGGCCGCAAACCGGATAGCGAAGGGCGGCCGGTTTGCTGATAGAGCTTTTGCAAACAGCCGTGTCGCGCATCATCAATGACCTGCGGCCATATCCGTTCTGCCTCCCCGCAGACAACAGACTCAGCGTAACGTGTCACCTCCTCCGGACAGAGACTGGCGTGAAATCCACCCATGACAACTGGCACCTTGCGCCTCCGATATTCCGTCGCGATTTGATACGCCCGTTTTGCTGTATACGTTTCCACGCTGAGAGCTACAAGGTCGGTGGGCTCATCGTAAGGAATCGACTCCATACGATCATCGTAGAAACGTATTTCAACATCCTTCGGCGTTAATCCAGCGAGCGTAGCCGCTGGCAATGGCTCCATTTGCCAGGTGCGAATGTAACTCTGTCCCGGACGTCTGCCGATGCATGGATGAACAATCGTTAAGCGCATTAGGGATGGCGGCTCATGGCCTATCGGGGGTGGCTATAAGGGAACCAGTCGGGGAAGCCACCTTGGTGATTGGCGCATCCGTCTGACCAATAATCCAGTCGCAGTTGTAAAAGCGACTAAGATTGTGCGCGTAGAAGCGATAGCCGAGGTTGGTGCCTAACTTTACCGGCCATGGAGCCGGTGAGTGGCGAATGCGTCGGACGATTGAGCGAGCGCTATAAGTATGCTTCCAGGCTGCTTCAGTTCCTTTTTGCAGCTCCTCTGCGCCCATACGCAATGGCCGAAAGACAACGTGCTGACCATCGTACAACTCCCAATTTTTGGTGACTATACGCCCTTCGGCCAACAACCTTTTGTAAAGACTGGTATTGGGAAATGGAGTGACTATGGCAAAGCGGGGAAGGTCAATGCGGGCTTGAACGGCAAATTCGGCGGTTTTCAGAAAAACATCCGGTTCATCATGATCCAGTCCAAAAACAAAGCATCCTTGCAGCGCTATGCCGTGCTGATGGAGCGATTCGACGAGGTTAAAGAATTTGTCAGGCGAGTTAAATCCTTTGCGGCTTTGACGCAGGTTGGCCGTGGAAATGGACTCGAGGCCCATCAATAATCCCTTGCAACCACTGCGGGCAGCCAATTCTAGAAGTTCCGGATCCTCTGCGAGCAATACGGTGGCTAAACCGTACCATTGTAAACGCAGGGGAATCAGTGCTGCGAACAACTCCAGCGCATAGCCGCGATCGGCGATGAGGTTTAGATCCACGAAAATGAGTTTGCGCGCGCCGTGCTGGCGAATGTCGGCGATGATATCCGCGACAGGCTTTTGGTATGGTTTACGCCCCCAGGCTGACGGGACAACGCAGAAGTCACAGCTGTGCACACAGCCGCGAGTCGCTTCAAAGACATTGTTGGTTAGGTAGCGCTGGCTGGGTAACAGGTCCCGACGCGGAAATGGGCGGTCAGCCAGATTAAGTTGCGGTGCCTGATCGTAGCGGGGAGCCAGACAACCCGCGGCAAAGTCGCGCAGCAACTGCGGCCAGGTATCTTCCGCGTAACCTATCACGATGGCATCGGCGTGAGGCTGAGCATCTTCGGGAATCAGGGTGACATGCGGTCCGCCCATGACCACGATTATGCTCCTTTGCCGAAAATGGTCGGCGAGTTCGTATGCGCGTTTCGCTGTGCCTGTAATCACTGTCAGGCCCACGAGATCGACGTCAAGGTCAAGCGGCAAATCAGAAATGCCTTCGTCGAAAAGTGTAACCTCCATGTTTAGCTCTGCGGGAATCAATGCCGCCAAGGTTGTCAGGGTGAGAGGCTGATAGCGAAGCGATTTTTTAAAAATGCCTCCACGATGCCGATAGAGTGGTCCCTTTGGTGAGACCAGGGCTATTCTGAGTTTTCGTTGGGCCTGCATGGCTTCTTGTTACGAAAGGAAGTTACAAGCTTTGCTTTCGACGCATCAAGAGGAATACGGCGGAAGGGCATTCGATTATTTTGATGGAGCACGAAATTATTTCGATGTTCAGATCATCGGCAGCATCGCTCATCCTGACTACGAGTCTGTTATGGAGAATTCACCATTTCAGGATTCGAGGTTAAAGAGCCTGCTGTTCCATTCCCCGGCTGTGGTGTGAACAAATCGAGTTTGTCACCCAAATGCTGTAGGATCGTCGAAATCAAATTGCGGGTGTTATGCTCTGGTTGCAGATAGTGGTCTGCTCCCCAAACGGGATAGATTACCCCCGGCCATGAAAGAGTATCTGCCAACAGCACCGTGCTGTCGTTTGGTCCAAGAGCTGAAATGGAATGGTGGCATCGTCGGGCATAGGCATGGCTCAGATGACGACGTAATGGGAAGCCAATGATGCTAATCATTCTCATTCCGACGGGCGGGATGAGCTGGAAATCCAAAGGGCTGCCCACTTGATGGCGAAGGTCGTGGATAAATTGAAAATCGCGCTTACGCCGCCAGTATAGGAAGCGGAAGACCAGCTTCCACATTGGGCGTGCGAGAAGCCAATCTGCTGCGGGAGAGCCATTCAACGTCCCGCAAACATTCACCCACGCGATAACCCTGCTAAAAGCTTCAGCTGCATTTGGACGGCGAAGAGCCGCCTTTACGTCCGCGCCGCCCTTGCTCAGCGAAATGAGAATGATTTTTTCGTCCGCCTGTTCACGGAGCCAACGTAATAAGATATCAGCATTTTCGTTAAGTGTTCCGACGCTTAAAAGAGGAATTCGTTTAAACTGCAAACCGAGGGTCTCAGCTCCCTCCATTAACCAGCGTCCATCGCCGCCCGTTTCGGGACGCTCGACGTAGAAAGCTCCGGGGACAACTGCGAGGGTTGCATGACCTTTTTTGGAAGCATTGATTGGCTCTTGGCGTAGAGCATTGATTTGCGCGACGAACTCTCGATGCTGAGGCGAATGTGCGATGTGCTTGTAAAGCAATGCAGTGGCGAAATCGATACCTTGGATCTCGGAAATTTGCCGCAGGTTCCTGGTCGTAATTTCGGCATGATCACTCTTTTGGAGCCATTGTTCGGCGTGAAGAAGAATGGTTTCTTCACTTTCCTCAGCCGCTTTTCCTGCCAAAAACATTGGTCGTTTGTTTGTTAAGTGGACTTTCGTTTGCGCCCCACCAGCCATCCCACCAACACGCCTATCACCAAGCAGATGCCGCCACTTAAATAAATTGACTTCCTCGCCATGTTCAGGACGGGATTGTCGAAAAGATTTGTTGAAGCATGCAGGCTTGCAACCAGCCAACGTCCGTTCTCCCTGATGAGTGTCGCCGTCCAGCGGCCTTTCAAGTCCATGGCCATGCCGCTGGTTAATTTGTAGTGCTCATCAGAGCTGCCGAAGCAAATTCCGGTGTTGGTGCCATAAAGCCGGGTCAGTTCGTCGACCTTCACGTTGCATTTGAAACTTTCGACAATTTTATTTGGACCCGTCATGACCCTCTCATAATACGCCCTTACGCCGGCATGCCCCCGGCTTACCTCGGCGTTTTGCCAGGTGATAACCACATTGGTATGTAAGTAGGTGAGGACGCCATCCAGATCCCCTTTGTTTATGGCTGCAAGCAAGCCATCACGGAGCAGGCGTAACTCAGCGTGCGCTGGATCTTCCCGACCGACAGAAAGGTTGGGCTGAGACCGGAGATTTGGGATTCCAAGGCAAGTGAGGGCTAATATCAGAAAAAAAAGAATTCTCTTCATAATGGTTTGCGTTCTCAGGTTAAGGGGATCTTGCTGCGGTGAACAAATGATTCATCAAGCGCCGGGATGTCTGCTTTTGCTGGCGTCAAGCTCTTCGATGGTGTGTGCCTATTTTGCGGCAATGATGCCAGCCATTGGAAGCACTGAAGCATATCCTCATCGCTTGAAATGAGATTTGCCGGGCGATATTGGGTGTGCATTACCTGTTTGGCTTCTCCGGTTAAATGGGCATGCGTAAAGAGTCTGCGCAAGCGAAGGCTCAATGGGTCGAGCAGGTTGCGGCTGAGAGGATTCCTGCCGCGCGAGGCGTAGGTAATTACTTCAATTTGCGATGTGCCATTCTCGAGGGGTTGGCCAATGGCAATGAAGCGACTGTGCGCACGTTCGAACAGGGCGGATACACAAATAAATGTTCCTCCCCAGTTCTCGATGGTGATGTCCACTGTGGCTCCAGCGAACTGACGTAGTAAGCGATCGAATATGCTTTGGCCGATTACTTCTGCGCGATAACGATTGCGACGGAGCAATGGACTGGGAGTATCCACGACGGGGCGCGACAATAATCTGCGCTCATGGACTGCTTCATAATGTTGGGTATCGAAACCCTGAGCCGCGGTCATATACCATGTGCAGTGTGCGACAAAACGAAATGGGTTGGCGGCGGTATAATCTGCTGGTTCGCAGTTTGCAAAAAAGGGCAGGGGGAATAAAGCTTCCGGGCCATTGAAGAAAAATATGTATCCGTGACGCCGGACTACAGGATAGGTTTTTTGTCGCGCGAAAGCTGGAATTTCAACCTGGCTGGGAATATGGCTGCAACGGCCATCCAACTCGTATCGCCAGTTGTGAAATGGACACTGGATCGTTTCACCGAGGACTTTCCCGCAACCGAGATCGGCTCCCAAATGAGAACAGTGTGCATCGATGACCGCCACCTTTCGGCTGTCGGTCTGGAAGGCAGTCAGCCGCCTGCCAAGGATGGACCTTGAAACTGGTCCACTGGCCAATTCGCGTTCATGGCAAAATAGATACCAGGATGCGGGATAAATGGGAAAGCAAGTGCTCAGCGGAGCTTTGTTTGCAACCGACTGTGGTTGATTCAATCCTTGCTCGATTGTGCTATTTACCATGACTAAAATCCTCTCCTTCGAAGAGGCATATGAACAACGCTCGTGGCTTCAAACCTTAGATACCATGGCGCGATTGACAAGGCTTATCTTCGGAGATTCAGTAAGCCCTTGCATTCGTCTGCTTGCCAATTAAACTTTCCGCATGCTCTCAGAGGAAATTCCATACGGCACCAGACATGAGCTTAAAGCTTTTTCCACACCGCCGGATATGCCGATTCCTGATCGTTTGAATCTGATCCTGATCCTGAGCATCTGGGCTGGCGCACTGGCATTGTTGTGGCTGGGTTCGTTGGTAAAGCCATGGTATGCTGTGATACTCGTGGGCATCGCTTTTTCCTACTTAATGCTGACCAACTACGCTCTTCTGCATGAAGCGAGCCACGAGAATCTTCAATTAAGTCCACGCCGCAACTATTGGCTGGGAGTCATGGCGGGGGTTTTGTTTCCCATGCCCTTTAGCGTGATGCGCAGCACGCATCAAGGGCATCACGTGCACAATCGCACCGATGTTGAAATGTTCGACCTTTATTATCCAGGTGAAAATAGATTGGTGCAGACTGTGCGCTGGTATGGGATTCTTTGTGGTCTGTTCTGGCCCCTCGTGCCTGTCGGAGCGGTTCTCTTTTCGATTTCGCCACGTGTGATCAGAGACAAATATTTGGCGAGATTTAAACCTGCAGGTTATCTCATGAATGGCATCCAGCACTCAGGTATTTGGTCTGTCCGCATGGAAATGCTTCTGATCATTCTTTTTTTCTTCACGCTGCATTGGTTGCTGAAATTGCATTGGCTCCATACCCTGGTGCTCTACGGTTGCTTTTCTGTTAATTGGTCCACCAGGCAATATGTTGGCCATGCCTTTAGCAAACGAGATATTATGGAGGGAGCGTGGAATTTGCGGCACACCCGACTGATGAGTTTGATATTATTGAACGGCGAATGGGATAAGAATCATCATCGGCGTCCGGACGTATCCTGGTATTATCTCCCGCGTCTATCCTCGCCGGCTGAGGTGAGGCCCGGTTACTTAAAGCAATACCTGCGCCAATGGTTGGGGCCGAGGCCTAATACCGAACCAGCTCCTGTTGTTTCATCTCCCGAACCCCTTCTGGCAGGTAAATGACTCATAGTTCCGAGCCTTTCTTCAAGTGGCCCGGGTGGCCTCATCTGCGCTTCGCTTGGTTGCTCTCTGGAATCACGTTGCTTTGGTTTGTAATCGTGTATGGTGGTTCAGACGCATTGACGGCACATCGTACTTTGCGGATTCGGGTGCATCTGGATGCCGAGTTGGCCATTCCTTTCGTCCCGGAGATGGTTGTGATCTACATGTCGATCTACCTGCTTTTCCTGGCAGTTCCCTTCATCCTACGGCGATGTGAAGAAATTCTGGCACTTGCCATGACACTTAATCTGGTTGTGCTCGTGGGTGGCATCGGATTCCTCCTGTTTCCAGCTGAACTGGCTTATGCCGTGCCTAAAAACATTGGATACCTTCCTGGAATGTTTCGATTAGCCGACGCCCTGAATCTTACCTATAATCTCATGCCTTCCTTGCATGTTGCGCTCAGCGTGGTATGCATTGGCGCATTTGCGCTGCGAATTGCAGGCATCGGTAAAGTCCTTTTATGGTCTTGGGCAATCGCCATTGCGGCTTCAACCCTTCTTACTCATCAACATCATCTGCTGGATGTTTTGACTGGTTTTGGACTAGGTGTGGCGGGGCTTAGGCTGGTCTACTTAAAGAGGGCGAACTTCTCCAAAGATCAAAACAGCACTACCTTCTTCACCATGTGAAATCTATAACCCGTCTGTGATAGGAGACCAGTCACAGCAACTTATGTTAGGGCTGCACCAGTTTGCGATTGCGCCGCCCACATTGAACTGAACGCGAGAATGAGCATCAAAAGCTTAACCGCCAAAGACCCTCGCCTGTTATGTCAACTCGAGCGGAATCGGCGGAGTTAAAGGTAAATGGCTGGCAGCGGCCTTCAGGAGTTATATCTCACAAGAATAACGGTTCGCGTGCATCGCGCCATTCCGCAGGAATGCTCGTCGCATCTGTGCTCAAATTGACTATTCCGCCGACAATCGCGCAGGTCGTATCGCGATCGCCGTACCCGGCAACTGTCGTCCAAAGAGCTTCCTGATAGTCATGCAAATACCGCGCTGCACACCAAAGGGTGAATGGAACGGTGTCTGACGAGATTACTTGAGAGCCATTGCCCAGCGTAACCGCGGCCATTTGAACTGAACATTCAACTGGAAGCCGCAATGCTTTGTACAAACCGCGGCGTGTCTCTCCATCAGGGGGTGTGATCAGCAACATACTCGATGAGTTCACGGTTGCCGATGTTTGGTTTGTCTCTGTGTGTAAAGGCCCATGCGGCAGCAACCGCAATGGCAATTGCTCCAGCCTGGCCTTCGGCATGAGCATGCGTGACCTCGGCTGAAAGCCGTGCGTGCTCGATGGCTTTGGAAATATCATCCGCAAAATAAGCTCCAATAGGCGCCGCCCGCATCGCCCCGCCGTTGCCCATCGAGCCCATTCCATCGAATACCTCTCGTGATGCAAGTTGCCATGAAACTCCGTTGCTGATCCGCTGGAGAATTGAATGCGCGGTGCCACCGTATCCACGGCGTGGGTCCTTCACATACTCGGAAACGAACATCCCAGCCAAGGCGTCCTGATTGATACCACCATATTGTTGAAGGTTTCGCACGATGGAGATTGCCATCACGGTATCATCGGTAAAGAACCATGGAGCAGGGGGAGCGTGGCGTCCTTCCAATCGACCTTCAACGAGTAACCGATCACAAAAAAAGCACTGTCCAAAAGCATCGCCGGCCGATAATCCCTCAAGGGAAAGTAATGCCCGATCCAATTGCTGTGGATGATCAGGGGGCAATACGCTTGTTTCATTTTCCATATTCATTTGATTTCTCCCTAGTAACGTAATCTCTCAATTCCAGCAGTTCAGTTGCGAATCCTCCTGACAGGATGGGAAATCTGCACCAGGTTTTCGGATCCAGATTTTCGTCATCCAAATGGAAACTGGGAGCATAACGCTCACGTTTCCACTGGTTACGGCTCCACAATCGAAAAAAACGATCCACCCAGATGAACATTTGATCTCCGGTATATTGAGGAAATTGGACTCTCATCAGCCGATAGATTTCCAAGGGTGATTGTTTGTCCCGAATACCGGCTCGCTCGATCGCATCCAGAACCGGGTAGGGCATCAAATCTGCCTCATCTGTCTGGCTGCTTTCTTGCGGGCGCAATTCCGCGGTTGGAGTCTGGCAATTGACGGCTGCCAGCGCCGGAATTGCCCCAAAACCAATTGGTCCCTCCCGCTCCAGCCACCTGAGCCATCCTTGCAGAAAAGCTTTGTCTATCCCGGCAATCGGGCTGAGCCCGCCGCTGGTGTCACCATCCATTGTGGCATAACCGACGGCAGCTTCCGAACGATTGCTCGTGGAAAGCAACAATGCATTCTGCACGTTCACCAGGAGCCAAACTCCTGGTGAACGCACGCGAGCCTGGACATTCTGTAAAGCAATGTCGTCCTCGGCCCAGTTAAGTTCCCGCCCAAGCGCCTTGCTTGCAATTGCGACGTAGGCCTCACGAAGGTGTTCGACGTCAAACTCCAGAAACTGTGCTCCCAGCGCTTTAGCAACCTTTTTCGCTGCCTCGCGAGTGGTCTCAGAACTGTTGGCGGTTGATTGATAGACACAAGTAAGCAGTCGCTTGATGAGTTCGCGCGGTGTCCTGCGATCAGCAATATTTGGAATATAATCCAACTTACGAACGAAGGTCTCCAATCCAAGTTCCCCAATGCCTAAATGAACCATGATTGCCACCAGACATGAAACCGTTGCGGAATCTACACCACCACTGAGCGACACGACAAAGCCCTGTGAACGGCTTTTCCGCAAATAGTCGAAAAGCGCCAGAGCCTCCGCCCGGGTAAACTCCTCCGCCTTCAATTGCAGGCTGTTCTCCCAAGTCGCCAAATTGATCTCAGTTGGTTGAGGATCCAACGGTGGATAAACAAAGGGAGCACGAATGCTTCCTCGTTCCGCTTCTTCGAGTTGAGGCTTCAAACTGGCCAGACGCGCCTGCGCCATTCTGGTGATGTCCACATCTATCAGAGCGGTCGTAATCTGGAAATCAGCGAAACTAAATCGGTTCCCCTCAGCCAAAAGTTTTCCTGCCGATGCAATCAAGGCTCCTCCATCATAGATGGCCCTGCCAGCCTCGTTCCCGAGCAGGTTGGCATATATATAAGTGACTCCAAAGGCTCTTGAGCCTTCGAGCACAAATCGCTTTCGGATTTCGATTTTTCCGAAAGCAAAATGACTTGCGCTCGGATTCAGAATCATGTCGACACCGTGCAAGGCGAGAGCTGCGCCCGGTCGATTGGCCGCCCAGGCATCTTCACATATTTCAAAACCGATTTTCAACCCGCCGCAATCGAAGTAAAGATCGCCAATCGGGAAGGTTTCGCCAGTTTCAGTCGTAAGCGTGTTGCGCACCCCTGATGGCCAGGGCTTAAACCAGCGTGGTTCATAGTGAATTCCGTCTCCGGCGAGAAATTTTTTGGCGACAAACCCGAGGATTTTCCCATTGGAAATCAAACAGGCACAATTGAAAAGGTTGTTTTGATGAAAGATTGGCAGACCCAGTGATACGATCATTCCCCGGGTGGAAACGAGAATTTCCTGGAGCATGCGCCAGGCCATCCGCTGAGTGTTCGCGGATTGGAAGGCATCTTCACAGCCGTAACCTGTGACGCACAATTCAGGCAGGCAGAGTACGCTGACGTGTTGCGCCCGCGCGGTGTCGATGGCTGCCAGAATGTTTTGCTTGTTATGGGGCCAGTCCAGGGGAGTCTGATTCAACACCGCTGCAGCTACCTTGATTAGTTTCATGCGATTGTGGAAAGTTTTCTGATACGCGATAAATCATTTATGCCTCTCCACGGGCTTTCAAAATCAATTGTGTCTTTAGTTCATGCAATCCTAATTCCAGGCCGGCCGGGTAGTCATGAGGATTCACGAAGCGTTTAATTCCGGGGTGGAGTGCATTCAATTGAGCTTTGGTTCTTTCCCTGCTGTCATGGATGCCGGGCAAATCTGTAATCAACCGGCCTTTCCTGAAAATCGGTTGCAGCAAGTCTTCCCCAGGCGTCCCGGCGGGGATGTGTTTGCGTCTGATGAAATCGGTTGGGTCCACGATCACCACTTCATCAGGCAACGGCGACTCGCAATCGTAAATAACATCTCCGATGAACCCATCTTCATTATGGAAACGTCGGACCTGGTGAATACCTGGTGTTGAAACCTTCGCCACCTGTTCCGACAGTTTAAGTTTATAATCCCATTCGCCCTCGGCATTTCGCAAAGCCGATAACTTATATACGCCACCAAGTGCCGGTTGGTCGTACGCCGTAACCAGCTTCGTGCCAACGCCCCAAATGTCCACCTTTGAGCCTTGCTCTTTCAAACTGGCTATGATGTGTTCATCCAGGTCATTGCTTGCCAAGATGCGGGCGTTCGGAAAGCCGGCGTCATCCAGCAACTTCCGAGCCTCGATGCTCAGGTAGGCGAGATCGCCTGAATCCAGGCGAATTCCAATCATCTCGTGTCCACGTTGGCGCATTTCCAGGCCAACCTTGATGGCATTTTTTATGCCTTCCAAGCTGTTGTAAGTATCGACCAGAAAGATGCAGTTATTCGGCATCGCTGCGGCGTAGGCCCTGAAGGCAGTAAGCTCATCGTCAAAAGCCATCACCCAGCTATGTGCGTGAGTGCCCTTTACGGGAATATCATAAATCCTGCCTGCCAAAACATTTGACGTCCCTTCACATCCGCCGACGTAGCAGGCGCGGCTGGCAATGAGCGCTCCGGTATTTCCCTGTGCGCGCCGCAAGCCGAACTCGATGACCGGATCACCTTTGGCTGCCAGACAGACCCGCGCTGCCTTGGTGGCGATAAGGGTCTGGAAGTTAATGATGTTGAGAAGCACCGTTTCCAGCAATTGACACTGGAGCAACGGCCCTCTCACCCTGAGCAGCGGTTCGTGTCCAAACACTACCGTGCCTTCCAGAATTGCATCCAGGTCACAGGCCAGCCTGAGGTTTCGCAGATAATCAAAGAAGGCGGTTTCAAACAGAGGTTTGTCATCGTTGCCTCGCATTTCTGCGAGATAGCTGAGGTCACCCTCGGAGAATTTGAAGGCTTTTATAAACTCAGCAGCCTGTGCCAGGCCACAAGCCACACTAAAACCGCCATGAAATGGGTTATTGCGAAAAGAGAGATGAAAAACCGCTTCACGTTCGGCGTTCCCCGTTTTCCAGTAGCTGTAAGCCATCGTGAGTTGGTAAAGATCGGTCAGCAGGACCAGGTTGTTGCCTGCGGCCGATAATGGAACATGTTCAAGTTTCATCTTAGTGTTATTATGACACTAAGAGGCTGTTTTGACAAGTGATTTCACCGGTGATCGGGAATTTGATTGTGCTTACGCGCCCAAAAGGTTGTTAGAAACCTGTTGTGCGAGTTATAAAATTAATTACCCTACAATCCATGAAACCACTGGTGCTTGCTTCAGGTTTGAGCTTGATCGCTGCTGTTTTTGTGCAGGCAGCTGATTGGCCTCAATGGCGCGGTCCGGATAGAAATGGTGTGGTCCCTGCGGGCTCCGTGATTCCGGCCTCCCTGCCAAGTGATCCAAAGGTGGTTTGGAAGATGGACATAGGTGGCGGATTTTCCTCTCCAATTGTTGCCAAAGGGAAGCTGCTTTATCTCGATGCACAAAACGACAAGGAGGTGGCGCACCTGGTTGATGCGAAATCCGGGAAGGAGTTATGGGCAGTTCCCTATGCGGATATGTTTGAAGATGAATGGGGGCCCGGCCCACGCAGCACACCAATCATTGATGATGAGCGCGCTTACGTCCAATCCTGCAACGGCGAATTTCGCTGCCTCAACCTGGCTGACGGAAAAGTGATCTGGGGCACCAGCTTTGAAAAGGATTTCAGTGTAAAATTCGTCGGCAGCAAGGCAGGCGAAGGGACCGCGAGCCGCCGCGGCAACAATGGGTCAGGCGTGATCGACGGCAACCGGGTTTTCGTTCCGGTTGGCAGCACTGCGGGTGCCTCTCTGGTTTGTTTTGATAAGATGAATGGAAAGGTTTTGTGGAAATCGCAAGCGGATGAAGCTGCATATTCATCATTGATGGTGGCCACACTGGCGGGGATTAAACAGGTGGTTTATTTGAGCGCCGAAGCTTTGATGGGATTGAATGTAAGTGATGGCAAACTTCTCTGGCGCGTCCCGCTTCACACGGGGGCAAAACGTCATGCCTGCACACCAGTTATTTTGGGCGATACGGTAACTGTTAATTCACAAACGATTGGCCTGGTTTGCTTCAAAATAGAAAAGGACGGAGACGGGCAAAAGCTCACGGAGCTTTGGGCAAACAAGAATTTAAAGATCAATATTGCCACGCCGGTTCGAGTCGATCATTACCTCTACTGTCAGGGGCAGGGGAAGGATTATGTTTGCGTGGATGCACTCAGTGGCAAGGAAATGTGGAAACAGGAAGGCTTTGGTGACAAATTCTCGGCCACGATCGGAATGGGAAAAAACCTGCTGATCCAGACGGATAAAGGTGAACTGGTAATGATTGCGGCTGATTCGACTCAATACAAGGAACTCGGTCGCGTGCAAGACTGCGGCAAAACCTGGAGTTCTCCGGCATATGCCGGGGGAAAGCTCTACGTCCGCGAGGGATTGAACCGCGCGTGGAAATTGACTTGCTTCGAGCTAATGCCTGAAGCAAAACCGTGATCAGCGCCAGACGGGAACGGGCAGGTCAGTCATCAGCAACAAACCGGCAGGTGCCTTCTGGATGCGGCCAGCAGTGTTGATCAAGGCGGCAACTGTGGCGTGGTCGCCAGCAACACCGCCGTTTACAACCACATCGAGAGGCGGTTCACCTTCGATCTGGATGGCATCGTGAGGGTTTTTGGCGTCCAAGTACATTTTTAAGTCGAGGGTAAGCGCCACTTTGCCATTTACTTTGGCTTCCGCACGTTGATGCAGGCCGCAGCACTGGCCTTTTTTTACCTCGAGAAATTGAGTCTTGATGTCGGCATCCGCCACCATCGCGTCACCGACTTCGGTTAAATCGGTATATTTCCAATTCATGCAATGGGCGATCAAGGCTAATGATTCCTTAAGGCCTGCGTGCCCAGCCTTGCCTTCCTTGAATCGTTGACGAAACTCTTCCGGCGTCCATCCGCTGCCGATCTTCCGTTGCAACGGCTCGCGACGGGTGGAGGCATTCACGACGCGTTGCACATGAATCTCGCGCACGTCGCGGCTTACCCCAGTCATGCAGACTGGAAGAACATCCATGACGAATCCGGGATTCACACCTGTGCCGATGATGCGGGAGTGATTATCCCTGGCGATTTTGTCCAGCCTGGCAGCCAGGTCCGCATTGAGCAATTGAGGATAGAGCAGTTCTTCGCAGGTAGAGACGACGCTGATGCCATGGCGTGCAAGCGGTTCCAATTGATCGTAGGCAGCTTTAAATTTCGAAACAGTGGTGTGGAACACCACGTCTGGCTTATTCCCGGCAATGAGTTCATCCAATGAACGATAAACCAGGCGGCCTTTAAGGTTTTCGATTTTTGTTATCTCACCCAAATCCTTGCCGACCTTGTTGGGATCGATATCGATCCCGCCGACAATTTCAATCCAGGATTTCGAAGCAGCGAGCTTCAAGGATTCGATACCGATGGGTCCCAAGCCATACTGCGCAACTTTAATCTTTTTGCTCATGACGGGCGAGATGTTTACGAGAACGAGGCTGGCAGGCAAGAAGATAAGAAAACTCAAACCACCCTTTGCAAAGTGCCACGGTTTCAGCTAAACACTTGTCCGTCAGACGAATATCAATCATGAACGGTTCCTCCCTCCAACTCGCTGCATGAACAGCATTTCGGCATGGGTTTTGTTGCTGTTTGCCGTTCCGGTGATCCTGGTGGGTGAGTTTCTGTTTCGCCGGGTTAAGTTTCTTTCGCACTTCAATATTCCCATCCCAGTGGTTGGAGGCATGCTGATTGCATTAATGGTGCTGGGCCTCAATGTTTCGGCTAATGCGTCAGGCCATGGGAAAATTCAATTTGCGACGAAAGTGGATGCGCGCTGGTGGACATGGCTGGTGACTCCGGAAACCGAGTGGAGAAAAGCCCCGATGATCGACGTGCAACTGCCCTTCCTGGTTGGGTTTTTTACCTGTATAGGATTGAACGCGAGCTGGCAGTTGGTGCGCCGTGGCGGGGTGCAGGTGATTGTGCTGCTGGTGCTGGCGACAGTGCTGGCCATCCTGCAAAATATTCTAGGAATTACCTTGGCTTATGGTCTGCACGTCCCGCCCTTGATGGGGGTGATTTGTGGCAGCCTGACGCTGACCGGAGGACCAGGCACGGCACTGGGTTTTGCGCCGACACTGGCGGAAGCCGGTGTGGCCGATGCCGCCGTGATCGCCATTGTAGCGGCTACATTCGGGATATTTGTTTCCAGTTTGATCGGAGGGCCCGTCGGCAGTCGTTTGATTCGCTCCAAGAACCTCCAAGTCCGGGCAAGTGGCGGCGAATTGACGATGACAACACCTCCAGTGCCTTCGAGCTTCATAGGCGACCTGCGGACACTTGCGGGCCTGGGCTGGATGTTTTTCGTACACCTGTTGCTTCTGTTCCTTGCCATCAAGACAGGGGCATGGCTGAGCTATTTTATGCGGCAGGCGCATCTGACTTTTCCCGTTTATATGGGAGCAATGATCGTTGGCATGGTCTTGCGTAACGTCATTGATTTCAGCGGATGGAGAATCATTGACCCGCGTGTTATCAGCCGGATGGATTCGGTTTTGCTCGCGTTGTTTATCGCCATGGCGATGATGAGTTTGAATCTTGCAAAGCTGGCTGGCACTGCGCTGCCTATGACTGTGATTCTTTTGGCACAAATTGTGCTAATGATTGTTTTTGCGCGTTACGTGACCTTTCCGATCATGGGCAGAGATTATGACGCTGCCATAATGACTGCAGGCCATATTGGTTTTGGCCTGGGAATCACTCCGAACGCGGTTGCGAACATGAAATCGCTCGTCGAATCGTTCGGTCCGTCACCACAGGCATTTCTGGTTGTGCCCATTGTTGGGGCATTTTTGATTGATTTTACCAATGCCTTAACCATCAATGGATTTATTAATTTGTTTAAGTAGGCCATCTAATGCTAATCGTTCAGTAACTCTGTCATGAAACTAACTCGACCATTAATCGTACTGACCTCCCAGATAATCCCTTTGGTTATTACGTTGCTGACCTGTCGTGTCAGCCTGGCTGCGGCAGCCGCGCACGGGACCAATGGAATGGTGGCAAGCGTGAATCCGATTGCGACGCAGGCAGGAGTGAATGTGCTCAAGAGCGGCGGCAATGCGATTGATGCAGCAGTGGCGGTCGCTTTGACCTTGGGGGTGGTGGACGGCGATAACTCGGGCATTGGTGGGGGATGCTTCATGTTGATTTACCGCACCAATGGGACCATCGTAGCCATTGATGGTCGCGAGATGGCGCCGGCTGCGGCGAGCCGCGACATGTTCATCCGGAACGGAAAAGCGGATACCGAGCTGAGTCAAATGGGTGCTCTAGCCAGCGGCGTACCTGGTGCGTTGGCAGCTTATGATTATGCGGAAACGAAATACGGTCGGAAGAAGCTGAAGGAATTATTGCTGCCAGCTGCCGACATTGCAGAAAGAGGGTTCAAACTGGATGAGCACTACGCCGCCAGACTTAGGGGATCAGCAAAATATTTGGGACGCTTCGAATCCAGTAAAGCGGTGTTTTTCAAACCAGATGGCCAGGTGCTTGGCGAAGGCGATCTGCTAAAACAACCTGACTTGGCCACCAGTTACCGAAGCATAGCCGGGCAGGGGGTGGACTGGTTTTATCATGGAGCTTTCGGAGAAGCCGTTGAAAATTGGATGCAACGCAACGGCGGCATCATGACCGCCAAAGATCTGGCTAATTATCGCATTGTGCTCAGAGATGCGATTCAATCACCTTATCATCAATTCAACGTCGTTTCCTTTCCGCCGCCGAGTTCGGGCGGTGTGCATGTTACCGAAATTCTAAATATCCTGGAACATTTTGATTTGAAATCCATGGATGAAGCCACTCGTCTGCACGTCATTGCCGAAGCGATGAAACTGGCCTTCGCTGATCGCGCTTTCTGGTTGGGTGATCCGGACTTTGTGAAAGTGCCGGTTGGGCTGGTTGATAAAAAGTATGCCGCTGATCTTGCCGGCAAAATCGATCTCAAGCGTGTCACGATGGTGGAGACGCACGGGACGCCAGACGATTGGCAAAACAATTTATTTAAAAAGCATACCACTCATTTTTCGGTGGCTGATGCTGAAGGAAACTGGGTTGCTTGCACAGCGACTGTGAATACGGGGTTTGGGTCAAAAGTGGTGATTCCTGGCACGGGAGTCATCATGAACAATGAGATGGATGATTTTTCCACGCAACCCGGAGCGACAAATTTCTTTGGCCTGGTCGGAGCGAAAGCAAATGCTGTGGCCCCAGGAAAACGGCCACTTTCCAGCATGAGCCCAACGATTGTATTAAAAAACGGAAAACCAATTGTGGCGTTGGGAGCCGCAGGTGGTCCTACCATCATTTCACAGGTGGCGTTGGAGTTGGTATGTATGCTCGATCTTGGCATGCCTCCCGAGGTGGCAATAGCCCAGCCGCGCATTCATCACCAATGGTATCCGGCCCAGCTTTCCGTCGAAAAAAGCCTGCCTCAGAAGGTGCAAAAAGCCCTCGAAGCGATGGGCCATCGTTTGGAGGTAAAGCAAACCATCGGAGTATCACAGATTGTCGCAAGGAACCAGGATGGCGACGGATTCGTGGGGGTGGCTGATCCCCGTGTATCCGGCAAGGCTCAAGGCTGGTAACTTGTCACCTTAACCGGTAGAGGCATGGGGTGCATCCATATATTTGCGGGAATCAGGGCCAGATTCCAAATGCGAACTGATATTTGGAAGATTTAGTGCGGCGTTCTCCTGTGCTGAAAAATTCCAATTGAGATTCCTATCCGGAGCCTGGGTAGCTTCCGTCCTTTTGTGTTCAGGAGATAGGTAGGCTGTCTTCCCATTGCTCATTTCCCTGTCTCTGGCGAGGTAGAGCCATTCTTTAAACCAAGGTGATTGATTCCATTTGTTTTCATGCGTTGCCAACATAAGCAGGGTCGTTGAATTTTGAAATTCGGCTGCAGCCCGTAATCAGGAATTGAACTTCAATAGCGTGCTCGAACAAGGGCTCGTCCTCTGATTTATTACTCTTTTGACTGGTTGTTGCAATGGGGAGATAACCTACCCGATGCTGGCATAATATTAGGAACCCGCATGGAGGTGTGGCCCGCGTTGAAGAAATTTGGTGAGGGAGTAATTTATATTGAATTTGGACATTTAGTTTGGATGCAAAATTATGGAAATATGAATGCAAATCTCGATAAAGTGAAAAAAATGGCCCGAGATTTACGCCAGGAGGAACCCCGCTCGCCAGACGCGGAACTAGGAGGGCATCAACTGGCGGCGCGTTGCCTGGATAAATGCCGTGCAACCCTTGTTGGATGGCAGGGTGATTTCAAGTATGGATGTCCGATGGATCGAGAATTCCTTGATGACACTGGTCTGGATGTTCAAGAATTCAAAGATTATGTGGCGACTGGCGCAACTGATAAAGAAGTAGATGCGTGGATCAGGGAACATGCAAATGCACGAGCATAAATTCAAATGAGATCAATATATCGAGGGAATATCATATGAAATCACTTTTGGAAGATGCGGCTTCCTTGTTCAGGGAGAACGAGATGAGCTTTGGAGATGTCAGACAAGACAAGGAAAAAGCCAACCTATATCGGGGATTGGCTCTGCTCGCTGAGGGACTATGCCGGTTGGAGGAAAGGTTTGAACGGCTGGAAGCTGAAAGAACTGAGGCGTCTATTTCAGCCTCCGATTAACCGTCTGATCTGTGTCGATCCAGTTGGTGTATGCCCGGTCGCCAAAGTAGTTATAGCCTTGAGACTCAAGGGTTGTTCCTGAGAGCAGGCTTTGGATAAATCCATTCCTTTCCACCTGAACGGTGTGGAAAATTTTCTTCCCGGGGTTTTCCTTAAGCAGGAATTTCACCCGTCCCTGCAACGCGGAGTAACTTTCGAATTCCGTATTAGTGCTCCTCGTAAAACGAAACTCGGGTGAGAGATCCTGAATCATTTGATGACTCCTTCCCCACGTTCCGCCCGCACTTGATACGAAATTTGTGCCATTCAAAAGTGCCACGGCGTCGTTGTAAGCCAGGACAGAAAGGTAATGGTGGTCAGAGGCTTTGAGCCATTTCGCGATTTTGTCGGGGTGCCCCTGTAAAGCATCATAGGCATAGTTCCCATCAAGGAATGCGATACGTTCCACGTCATTGGGAATCTCTTTCATGCCGTTCAAATATCCAAAAATGAAGCTTCCTCCACCGCTGTGTCCACTAAGAGTTATTCCGACATCGTTTCCGTGGAAGATTTCCTTTATTGAGTCAACGACATCCGGAATTCGCTTTGGAAGATCCGCATGCTTTTTGCGCCAGGCAGGCCAGCTTTTTTCAGACGCTTCCAAATAGACAACCACCAGGTTGGAATCCTTTAATGTCTCGCGGAGGAACCGCGTTTGTGCGCCGATGTGCTGGATGTCGTAATGCCAGTCATCCCCCTTTTCCATTTGCCTCCCAATGGTTTGTTCAGTTGAGTTTCCGTTAGGCAGCGCGAAAAAGATTAATTGTAGTTTCTTATGCGGATCGTATTCAGCCGGTGCGTTGATGTGGACTTTGATATCGGGATTTAGGACATAGGAAAGTGTTCGCTCTCCAAAGGAGCCAGGTTGGAAATCCGCCAAAGTCAGTTTTTTGCCAGCTGTTTCAATCAATGAATTGCCATTATTTGAGGGCGGCGCAGCGTATGCCGATTTGGGATAGCGCGGTATTGAAATTACTCCTTCATCACTTAGGAGTCCAGCCCACTCTGGATTTGCGAGCACTTGCGGCACCGTCCTGGGATCGCCGTTGACCTCCATCGAGAGTTGAACGAGGCGAATGCCGTGACTGTAATCAGCGTAGTTATCACCGTGGCCAGTAAAAAGAGGTTGGATGGGTTTTCCATCGGGTCGATGCCACCCGTAAATTGCAACCTTGCCTGGTGTTGCCTGGAGTTTGTTCGAAATAACCACGTCCTTCTTGTGACCACCAACCAGTGTCCCCAACGGAGACTCGGCAAGATGTTCCTTCCGCTGCTGCCAGACGGTCTGATTATGTTCTAAAAAGATTGGCATCGTGGCCATCACCGGACTGGGGGGAATGGGGGAAGGGGCAAGCTTCAGTGTGGCAGTCGAATATATATCATCCACCATTTTTCTTGTGGGCAGACTGCAGTGCAGCAGATCCGCCACTTTCTGCGCGGTAATTGGTGATAACGGGCATAGGAAGTAATCCTGATCCGAGCCTACCGCAAGGTAATCAGGAGTCACATAATAAGTGGAAGTGTTGGTTTTCCCATTGGATGGGGCTGTGACCTTGATTGGAATTAATTGGCGCAAAAACGCAGGCACGTTTCCCTGCGCAATTTGTTCGTAAATCTTCTCCTCGCGTTCAGTGCGATCCAGTTTGGAAATGGACTCGGCAAATTCGCTTCCTCCCATGGCGTCAGGAGAACGGGAAGGAAGTTCCAGCTTTTGAGCATGGACAGTTTGCCAAAGGAACAAAAGCAGCAGTGTTCGCCAGAGCTGTTTCATGCCTGATAAAATGCCTAAACCGGGGGCTTATCTTTTCGTGGGAACAAGGCTGCAGGTTCGCCAATGGTATGACCTGCAGCAAGACCGCCCCATGCGGCTGTGGAAATTCCTTCAGGTGCGCTGCTCAAACCGAGTTGGTTGTAAATTCGCTCGGAAGTTCCGGGTATGAAAGGAGCGAGTAAGATAGCCAAAATCCGGCAAGACTCGGCAAGGTTGTAAAGGACTTCGTCGAGGCGTTTGGATTGAGCGGGATCCTTTGCGAGTCTGAAGGGGGCGGTTTGATCCACGTATTGGTTGGCACGATTCACCAATTCCCAAATACTTAACAGGGCTGCTTGTAGTCCGTTTTGTTCGAGATGCGCACGGGTTTCCGCTATTACCTTGCCGGCTTCCGGTGCCAGTTCATCTGAACGCTCCGGAACAATGCCATTACGATAGCGCTTGAGCATGGACAGCGAGCGATTTACAAGGTTACCCAGTCCATTGGCCAATTCTGCCTGATAGCGAGCCTGAAAGCCTCCGTCGGTCCAGTTTCCATCAGGACCAATGGCCAGTTCGCGTACTACATAAAAGCGAAAGGCATCGATTCCCCACTCATTAACAACCGCAAGCGGGTCGACGACATTCCCGGTGGTTTTGCTAAGTTTCTGACCATCCTTCTGCCACCACCCATGAACGAGAAGCTGCCGGGGCAACGGCAGTCCCATTGCTTTGAGCATGATGGGCCAGTACACGGAATGAAATTTGAGAATGTCCTTGCCGATGACATGAGTGTCTGCCGGCCATAGGGGAAGGCCTTGGCCTGTTCTGCCGAGTGCAGAAAGTACAACCGGATCGCCGTGAGCCGCTGGAATGCTAATGTAGTTTACCAGCGCATCGAACCACACATAGGTCACAAAGTTTGTATCAAAAGGAACCGGAATCCCCCAATTTAACCGATTTATCGGACGGGTGATACACAAGTCTTCAAGGGTATTGTTCTTCAGAAAACCGAGGACTTCATTTCGTCGGTACTCCGGTTGGATGAAAGAGGGAGTCGACTCAATATAATCAATCAACCATTGTTGGTGATCCTTGAGTTTAAAATAATAGTTCTCCTCCTGTAGTTCAGTGACTTCACCATAAGAAGCGGGGAAGTTGCCGTCGGGCAGACGGTCCTTTTCCGTGAGAAAAGTTTCCTCCCTGGTGGAGTAGTAACCTTTATAGGCCGCCTTGTAAAAATGTCCCTCGTTATTGAGCTTGGAAAGGATTGCCTGGACCACCTCCTTATGACGCGGTTCGGTTGTGCGAACAAAATCATCGATGGTGAGTTCGAGTTTTTGCGCCATGGTTCTCCAGATTAAGGAGAGTTCGTCACAGTACTGCTGCGGACTCAGGCCCTTGAATTGTGCCGCTTGTTGCACCTTCTGCCCATGTTCGTCCAATCCAGTCAGGAAGAATACCTCTGTGCCGAGGCTCCTCCTTGACCGTGCGATGACATCGGCAATCACCATTTCATAGGCATGGCCCAAATGTGCTTCCCCATTGACGTAATAAATTGCAGTTGTGATGTAAAAACATTTACTCATCTACGGTAGTTTGGCGGAGAGACGGTCGGTTGGCAACTAGAAGACTGGATATCGAATTCGATCTCCGGCAGGCAAACAGACAGGTCGGAATGAAAGATAAGTTGAAAATTTCTCCACGATTCCAGTGAGGAGAGCAACTGTACAATGTTACGTATGTTACGTTGATTATGGAAAATGGAATTAAAATTACCTTCTCGTCAAACAAGCAGGAATCCGTAACATTAAGAGAGTGCAGTTAAGTTTGGATACCTTACGCCAGTTGTCATCGACTATTCACGCATTACTACGTCGACACTGGCAACGCGCCCTGCAGATACGCGAGAAGTTTCGCTTCAGTGAAGAAGCTTTTCATCTCGTTTTGGCTGGCGGCGTGGGTGTAATTGGAGGTTTTGTCAACCTTGTCTTCCATTATGGCATCGACATTTCGCAGCAGCTATTCCTGCATCGCAGCGGCGACATTGTGGCGGTAGCAGAGAAAGTGCCCCCCTTGGAAAGGCTTGTGATTTCAACCGTTGGCGCGTTATTGGCGGGTGTCGTGCTTTACTGGGGACTGCGGTTGGTCGGAAAACAGGGATCGAGCAACATCCTGGAAGTAGTAGTGGCGAGTGACGGCAGGCTGCCGTTTAGGACGACAATTGTTAAAGCCATTTCTTCGCTGCTGAGCATTGGCAGCGGTGCGTCCATCGGGCGAGAGGGCGCCATTACGAATCTGGCCGCCACCTTTGCATCGAAGTGGGGACAATTATGCCGCTGGCAACCTTATCGATTGCGTTTGTTGGTTGCGTGTGGCGCGGCTTCAGGAATTTCTGCTGCCTATAATGCACCGATTGCAGGTGCCGTTTTTGCCGCCCTGATTGTGCTGGGAAATTTCTCAATGAACTTGTTTGCGCCTCTCGTTTTCTCCTCCGTGGTGGCATCCATGGTTTCTCGCAGCTTTTTTGGATTGAAACCATGGTATGAGGTAACCCAGTTTGATTTCAAAAGTTTAACGCAACTACCGTGGTTTCTACTGCTCGGAATTGTAACGGGTGTCATGGGGGCAGTTTTTCTTAAGATGCTGGCATGGAGTGAGGAGATATTTAAAAGAGTTCCGGCGCCGGTATACGTCCGTCTTGCCCTGGGTGGGTTCTTTGCCGGCTGCCTGGCAATGGCATTCCCCCAAGTTTGGGGGAACGGCTATGGAATTACGAACCGGATTCTTCACGAACAGTTCCTGAATGAATCGTCACCGCTCATTTTTCTGATCGGATTGTTCCTTGCGAAACTCCTCGCAACACTTGCCACGGTGGGATCTGGCGCCGTGGGTGGAGTATTTACTCCAACGCTTTTCCTGGGCGCTGGGCTGGGTTATATTTTTGGCGCCGGTCTGCATGATGCGGGACAGGGGATGGTACTGCCGACTTCGGTATTCACTCTGGTGGGGATGGGTAGTATGTTGGCAGCTACAACTCGATCTCCATTGCTCGCGATGATCATGGTTTTCGAGGTTTCATTGAACTATTCTCTGATGCCTCCTCTTATGCTGGCGTGTGTCGTTTCCACATTGATGGCACGGAGGCTTTACCCCGACTCCATCTACACGGAGCCGCTTCGGAAAAAGGGATTGCTGGTGAATCGGGAGAATCTACGGTCGGGTTCGGCGACGGAGCAGACGGTAGGTGATCTGATGCGAGCTCCCGTGCCACCCTTGCGTGAGACGGCAACATTGCAAGAAATCGCTGATCGCTTTCTCACCAGTTCCAACAACTTTCTGCCAGTCGTGGATTCGAAGTATCAACTCATCGGTATAGTGGCTTTGCAGGATCTCAAAGAGTATCTCAATGCTGGAGCGGAGATGGGAGCGGTAATCGCATATGACGTCATGAGGCCTGCTCCCTCATGTGTCACTCCAGATCAACTTCTTTTGGACACGCTTCCCATAATGCTTTCGAGCGAGCAAAGAAACGTTCCGGTGGTAAATTCGTTGTCTGAAAACCGCCTGGTGGGAGCGATAGTCCGGGCTGAAGTTCTCGGCCTCCTTTCAGAAGCCATTGCCGCCAGAGGACAGAGCAAGGGCCCCTCAGAGTTAACCTGAACTTAGCAGCAGCAGCACAGGCACCGCTCCTATAAGTGCGGCCAGGGCCCAAATGAGCAGGACTGCGTTTCGGTGACTCAATCCTTTCCTCACCAGACGATGGGAGAGGTGATTGTTATCACCAATGTAGAAAGGCTGGCCATGACTCGAGCGGATCAGGACCACGCAAATCAGATCACCCAGTGGAACCGCCAGAACAAAAAGCGGCGTGAGTACCGCCCAGGGATGTGGATGTTTTGGGGTATAAAAGTGCGGCAGGATGGCCATTACAGCGAGGAGGAATCCCACAAGATGGCTTCCGGCATCGCCAAGAAAAGCGCTGGCTTTGGGGAAGTTGTACGGGAGAAATCCGAGCAATGCGCCCAGTGAGAGCAATGCCAGGAGGGCGACTAGATACTGACCTTCGATGGCAGAAATTATTCCGAAGTAGCCCGAGGCAATCGCACCCAGTCCCGTGCAAAGGCCATTCATGTTGTCCATGAAATTAAAGGCATTGATCATGGTAAGAATCCACAGAATGGTTATGCCATAGCTAAACACGGTGTTATGGATAAATAACGTTATCCGGACGTTCGCCAAGGCCACCAGCGAGGCAATAACCAGTTGTCCACCGAATTTAACGAGCGGTGGAAGCTCAAACTTGTCATCCAACCAACCGATCACTATCATTCCAATCGCCCCAACAAATATCACAATCAATTCCGTGATGCGGCGATTAAATCCGTAACTTAACAGACTGGTTACGTCTTCAAAACTGATTACACGCGCATGCAAAACCGCCAAGCCGAATAAAAGCGGAAAAAGAATTCCAGTCAGCACGGATAATCCACCAGCGAGGGGAATGGGGATACCATGAATTTTACGATGTCCGGGATCATCCACCAGACCGTTGCGGATGCAGATTCTGCGCCATACTGGAAGCGCTCCAATGGAAACCAGGAAGGCGCCCAGCAATGTCGCTAGATACACGTTAAAAGGAAATTTCACTTTTTCAGCTTTCGGCTGTCGGTCGTCAGTTGCAGGTAGAGAGCGTATAAATCACTGACCATGCGTTCAACGCCGAATCGCTCGCGCACAAAGTCCTGTCCTTGTTGCCCCAGCCTGCGTCTCAATGGTTCATCACTCACCAGCAGCAGTATCTGTCTGATTAAAGTTTCATGATCATTGGGACGAACTAAAAATCCGGTTTTACCGTTGAAGCAAACTTCCCTCGCCCCATCGCAATCGTGTGCGATTACCGGGCGCGCGGCTGCGAGAGCCTGAGGAAGAGCCCGGGGCAGACCTTCTCTCAAGGAGAGATGCACCAACAAATCCATTATTCCCACCAGCCCGGGAATTTCTGACGGAAGAACCAGTCCGGTAAAAATGAAACTGTTCTCCAGGTTTAACTCTTTTGCCCTGGCTTCGAATCGAGCGCGCCAGGGACCGTCTCCAACCAGAAGAAACTTAATCTCCGGAAACCTTGCGACCAGTACCGGAGCTATCGAAAAAAGATCGTCATGTCCCTTTAGTTCAAACAAGCGTCCAATTTTTCCGATGACAATACTCTCGGCAGCAATCCCCCAACGTGCGCGAATGGTTGCGTCATTTGTGGAGGATAAAAAGGGTTCCAGGGCAAAGCCGCTGAAAATTCTGGTGTATTGCTCCATTTTGCCAATGCCCGCCGCGAGATATTGATCACGCATTGCATCGGCCACAGTTACAAAATGTGTCGTAACCCTGCCCGCCCTGCGTTCCGCCTGGCGAAACATCCAATTCGAGGCAGGGCCTTGAAACGGTCCAAAGGAAGGACCGTGGATGGTATGAATAATGGTTGGAACCTTTGCCTGAGCGGCGGCAAGCCGTCCTAGAATTCCAGCCTTTCCGCTGTGAGTATGAACGATTGAAGGCTGTTTTTGGTGAAACCAGTTCGTTAACTTTCGGAAGGCGATCCAATCCTTCCAGGGATGAATTGGACGCACCAATTCGGGGATGGTGGTTAGAGCTTTTGGCTGGCTGGAAAAGCACATTTCGAGTGATCCTTCAGGTCCAGTGGAAGGTCCGGAAATCAAATCCACCAGTAAATCCGGTCGTTGCTGAAGCCCGAGCACCGAGGAAATGGTGTTCTCCTGGGCTCCACCCACTATCAATCTCGTGATGACGTGGGTAACACGCATCCTGGGCTTCACGCTTATGGGGATCCGGCTCCCAGCTCTTTTAAACGGGACTCGACCTGCTTTACCTCGTCTGTGTCTGGGGGGGCATTCGTAAGATAGCTCTTATAATAATTGATGGCGGCAGGCTTGTCTTTATTACGATAGGCAATCTCGGCTAAACCGTAATACGCCTGATAAACCTTAGGTGCCACACTGGTAATGCTTTCATAATCCTTTCTTGCGGCACTGAGATCGCCGCTGTGCAAATAAGCAATGGCACGATTTAGTTTGGCAGAATAGTTATTGGTCTGGAGGTTTAGTAACTGATTGAGTGGGGGAATTGCGCCGTCATAATCCTTTAACTGAATCAAGGAAATGCCTTTAAAGAAAAGAGCGTCTGGATCGTTGGGAGCCGCGTCGAGTGCTTTATTCACTGCTGCCAGTGCATTCGAATAATGCAGGGTGGAAATATACAATTGCGCCAGCCATAAGTTGCAATTGTTGTTTTCCGGAGTCAGGGTTCTAGCGCGATCAAATTGCTCGATGGCCTGGCGATAATTGCCGCCACGAGCCAATGTCACCCCGAGTTGGTAACAGAAATTTGGTTCATCAAACGGGCCGTCCTGTTTCAAGAGATCAGTCCAGTCATGATGTTTGCCGAATTTATCCTCAATCCTTCTGGGTGGCGCGATTACAGGTTTTTTGCCCGCCAGCAAATCCTTGTTAAACTGACCATTGACCTGCGATGGAACGTTATCGGGGTTAAGTTCTTCAGCCCGCTGGAAGTATTTCTCTGCATCATTTAACTTTCCTGCTCTTTCAAGAGTGACCCCCCAGCTGTTGAGAGCCGTCGAATAATAAGTACCTAAATATAAGGCTCGGTAATCCGGTTCCTTTGTCAGGTGCAGAGAAGTAAAAATATGTTGTATGAGAGGAAGATTTGGCTGGGGTGCAGAGGTGGTTATTGCACCCTTCAGGGAAGATAACTCTTTTCCGTCAATTTTCTCCCAAAAAGCCTGATTTTCCGCCAGATCCTGGGAATTCGGCGCAGGAGGCAGCATCGAAGCCTTTTTATCAAATCCTTTGAGTTGAAAAATCAGTCCATGCGGCTCTTTATAGAATTCCTCAAAATAATAGCCGAAGCTATAATTGAGGTAAAATACCTCGTATTCCTTGGATAGCTCTGTCATCAAATTTATCAAGCTTATTGAGTCCAAGGACTGCGATCCTCCTCGAAGCAACCGATATTGAGGATACTTTTTATTCAAATACTTGAAATAAGCTGGTTCTTGTAACACGCTGGACTCCACGAACAAATATTCCTTATCCCTTCCTTGCAGACCCAGGTGTGTTTGCAGCGCCTGAAGCCGCAGAGGATCATCGCTTAAAATCACTGCTCCTTTTTTCGGAAGACTTTGTTCGATAAGATTGTTATAGCTCACGAAATTCTGGCTAAGGTTCGCGGAAATTTTAGGCAGGTTACGACACACGAGAAGCAACGGCGTCAAAACCACGAGCAAACAGATACAAGCCGTCGCCAGGTGATTCGGCAGTTGCATGTTAGGACGATTCCGATGACGGGATTTGACGGGCGGCGGACGGAAAATTAACAGAAAATATCCGCTGAAGTAACCCACATTCAGAGCCCCTAAATAGTAAAATGAAAGAAAGGGCACGGTTCCATGGGCGCTTATGCGAGGGCTGAATGGAGGGTCCAAGGCCACCCAAACACAGGCTCCCAGGAATAAAGCGTGCACAATATGAAACGCTGCCTTTGCGAGGAAAATGCCGAAGGGACTCGTATCTCCAAAAAATGAGGACCAACGGATACCCATCACAACCAATGGAAGAAGAAACGGAAGTGCTAAAACCAACCAGGTTTCCTTGGGGAAATAGTGCCACAAGCCAGATAAATAATTCTTATCCGCGGAAAGCACTACTTTTAATAACTTGAAAAAAGTGACATTTTCAGGATGTGCCAGGGCAGCCTTGAGCGGCAGCAATAGGATGAGTAAAAAGCCGAGCAAACCACAACCCATTAATTTCAGCATGAAGCTAATCTGGAAAAATCTCACGCCTTTGATCCATATCAAGGCCAGGATAAAGGCTGGCAGATAACCGATCATGGCCCAACTATTCGCCATGCCCAGACCGCAAACGAGGGCAAATTTTATCAACCACGATTCCTTCTCCTCAATCCGGAATTCCAAAAGGCAGCGTATGCAGTAGGAAAACAATAGGAGGTCCACCATCTCACCGGTGAACTCAATGGCATGTTCCCAAAACGTCATTTGCAAACCGCACACCAACACGGCGAGCAGGGGTGGTATCCACGCAGTTTTGGTGGAGAGCAAGGCATGGGTGCTGGGTTCTCGCTCTCTTTGCTCCTGGGTTCGATCCCGGGGTAGCAAGGCAACGGAACGCGCGAGCAAAGCCAGAGTTAATGCTCCCAAGAAAGCGGCAAACAAGTTTAGCGCCAGTGGCAGAATCTTTACCGGCAGCCAGCGAAAGGGAAGCGTGAGCAGAAAAGTTACCGGCCCGGCAATAGTGCTGCGCCAATTCCAGCCTGCCAATTCGGATATATGACCAAGATTTCCAAGGGAATATGAGTGGTTCAGCGTGAAAATATAAACCACCATCATCAAGGCAGCCAAAATCCAGGGTAACAATGACCTTACGTAACTCGTGTTCGAACTTGATTCGCGTTCTGTCCTCATGCTAGTGGCAGGGATAATTTGTAATGCTTGTTGCTTGCTTTAAAGGTCTTCGTGAATTCCCGACTCTATCGGGAAAGAGTCGCGGACTTCAATCGCAAATCTGCCACGCACTCTACATGCGCGGTCTGAGGAAACATGTCGCAAGGAATCACTTTCACCAATTCAAAGACACCTTCCGCACATAAAACGTTCAAGTCTCGTGCCATCGTCGCCGGGTGGCAGGAGACATAAATCAACTGGTTCGGCCTGGTTTGCCTCAACAACTCCAAACTCTCCGGCAAACAACCCGTCCGCGGTGGATCGATCAAGACCGTCGTCGCCTCCGGCGAAAATCGCTGCATCAATCCCGGCAGCATCTCTTCCGCCCGCCCCGTCACGAACTCCCCATTCTTCAAGTTGCGTTTCTCTGCGTTTCTCCGCGCTGCCTTGATGGCCAGTTGATCCAACTCCACGCCCACAAAACCTTCGACCAAATCCCCCAGCTCAAGACTGAAGAAGCCAACCCCGCAGTATACATCTACCAGAAACCGTGAGCCGCTGTCTTTCAAAAACTGTCGTGCCACCCCGACTAATTCGGGGAGCAGAAAAAAGTTATTCTGGAAAAACGAATCCCGTGGCACCTCCCAACCCTCCGGTGCCACCCGCAAAACGACCTTGATGCCTCCCTTCGGTGGCGGATTCTTCCGCACATGCTGAATCTGCTCATTGACCGCGGGTTCTGAAATTTTGCACTCCTCGATATCCACCACCAGGCGATTATCCGCGCGTATGAATCCAATATTCAAACCCTGTTTGAACTTGTCCCACTGACTCCGGATCATAATGCGATTCCGGTAACCGTACGGCTGGGGGCAGGGGATGACTGGCCCCACGACCTTTGGATCAATGCCGCCTATCCGCTCGAACAAATCGCAAATCTGCTTGTGCTTCATCAGCAATTGCGCGGCATAATCCATGTGCTGATACTGACAACCGCCACAGTCCCCAAAATACTGGCATAAGGGTTTCACCCGCTCTGGCGACGTCTTCAACACCCGCACCAACTTGCCCCGGGCAAATCTTTTTTTGACCTCCGTGATCTCCACCTCCGCCTCCTCGCCCACCATCACGAACGGCACGAACACTACAAATTCATCCACCCGCGCCACACCCTCACCACCAAAGGCAATATCATGGAACGTCACGGTGCACCGCGAACCCACTTCAAGGTTTTGACTCACCACTTCACTCATAAAGCACCACTGAAATTTTTTCTTAATTGCCGTTAACTGCCGTTCATTGTCGCTCGCCGCCCCGTTCCCAACCTCAACCAATTCATACCCGTCCCGCTCTTTCCATATCTCCACAAAGCTCCAAACCCTTCGGAACCAGGGTCTGAAATAGACCATTCAGCCATCAACTCGTTCATAATCCCTCTCAAACGCTTTGCCATTATGCCAAATCCATTCTTGATGCACACCACCATTTTTAACATCGCCTAAAAATGTAACAAATCGCATGGACACAGACTCTCCAACTGTATAAGGGCGGAGCTCAGATTTGCTAATGCGGAACGTGCTACGCCTGAACGACTTGAAACTCGTGTTGGTCCCGCCCGTGCCTGAACTCATAAAATTTCTCTCCTTCCGCAACCCGTCTTGCCGAACATATCCAACCTCCATTTTCATTGACAGCGCAGCGTAAAATCTCAGCCAATATGGTTCACCACAACTTGTCAAACCCATCATTTCTCCAATTCAGTAACCCTTTCCCTGCTCGCGATAAAAAAGATCCAAATCCTTTGGTTTCTTATTCTGGCCTTCATGCTGCTTTTCACCTCGAATAGTAACCTCCCAGCTCAGGGCACTCCGGTTTATGTAAGCACGGCGAACAATTACGGCACCACACGGGATGTCGTGACATCCGGCGATTACGCTTACACGGCCAGTTATGATGGCCGGTTGCAGATTTACAATATATCCAATCGGCGTGCCCGTAATTCCGCCGTTAGCTTGGTCGAACAAAAAGCCTTCCGGCAGCCCAATCGCAAAAAAAGCCAGTTGGGCCGTTGAACGCGGTAAGCACATCACTGGACCGCTGACCAACCGCAGGCATCATTGAAGTAGCGAGTAACGAGCAAACAAAACGGTGGACTTAGTCGGCGACATCTGCATCTACGTTGCGCGCGGATGCCGGTGATTTGAAATGGCTATGGTGAGAGTGTTTTCGTTTCAATCGGAACGCACCCTCATCGAGCTTGGAACTGCTCTCATTTATTCGGTAGAAAAGGGTGCGTCCCAACTCAGTTCTCAATCTTGGAAAAGTTGATTAGAATGCCTCGGTTTACAAAAGACGTTGACACCTCTTTTGCTAATCGCTAAACAACCATCGAACCCAAATTTACTCCACGAATAGCCATGAAAACTATCCGTCTCCTCACCGCCACCATTGTTGCCCTCGTTGCCACTTCTCCCGGATTGAGTGCTCGAGCGGACATCACCACCGGTCTGGTAGGCTATTGGAGTCTCGCCGATGGACCTGGCGTTTCGACCGTCACCGACTTATCCGGCAACAACAATAATGGCGCTTTGCTGAATTACAGCGACGCCACGTTCAACAATATGTGGACTAATTCCACGGACCCAAACAACGGGTGGCCATTTGGGCTGATGTTTACGAACAGTCTCGCTGGTTTTGGCACCAACACGTACGTCAATGTCGCCGATTCTCCCAGCCTGAATACGCCAACTGCAAATAAAGCATGGACACTTTCGGCCTGGGTAAATTGCAGCGTCGTTGGCACGTCTGAACCTGCGAACGCGGGCATCATTTCCAAGGGCCTTCTGAATGCGGAGGCCTATGCCTTGTACATCAACTCAGCCGGAAAATTCGAAGGCTGTTTCCACAATGTATCCCTGGGGGCCATCGAGCGAGCGGCCTCTACCACGATCCCCGCCGCCGGCACTTGGTATCATGTCACCGTAACCGTCCTGGAACCCTTGGGCACGGCAAACGCTGAGGCAATTTTGTATGTCAACGGCGTGAGGCAAAGCGGCGCCAATGCCAATACTTACACGACGGTGTATGGCACTAATCTTCCGGTAACCATTGGAGCTCGTGCTGCCGCCAACGGAACTGTTACTCTTCCATTCCAAGGCACCATCGATGAGGTGCGCATCTATAACCGGGCATTGTCGGCAACTGACGTTGCTCAGCTTTATAACAACAAAGCCTTCGCCCTCGTCAATAATGGCATTGGATCGTGGAACGGACTCGGCGGCAGCGGTGGCAATGCAACACTGGACGCCACCTCCCACAATTTCTGCACCAATGTCTATACCGCGCCGGTGGGAACAGCCGCCACGCTGCTGGATCTTTTCAACGTGGAACAAGCTGCTTCGTTTCAGCCCGGTTGCGTTTTCGCCGACACCTATTACAGCAACGGAAGACCGGTTTCAGTGGCGACAACCAATCTCACCATCGCGACGGGCGGCATCGCCATCGGAACAGCGAACGGCGCTGGAACAATGACCTTTTTAAATGCCGGAAGCACCTACACCTTGAGCAGCAGCGACGGCGTTGGCCTTAAAGATGGACCCAATCCAACCTCCATGGTGCAATCGGGCACCGGCACGGCAATCCTGACCGGTATCAACACCTTCAGCGGCGGTCTCACAATCAACTCAGGCACAGTGCAAGTGGGTAATGGTGGCACTCTCACCGGACAAGAGTTGGGCACTGCCCCAATCGTGACCGACAACGGGGCGTTTGTTTTCAATGGCAACAACAGCCTGAACTTCACTAAAACCATTTCCGGCACCGGCTCGCTCACCATCAAAGGTTCCATCACCCTGACATTGAACCCCGCCAATACTTACTCAGGGGACACGACGATCATCAATAGTACGTTGAGCGCGGGTTCCCTCAACGACTCCGCCAGCTCGCTCGGCAGTGGGGCAGTGAACTTGAACGGCGCCACGCTGCTCTACACCTCCGCTTCCAACGAGACGACGGGTCGCCAATTTAACGGCACGGCCGGTACCACTAACACGATTGACGTGCCCGGCGGCATCAACCTGGAGCTCTCCGGCCGGGTCACCAGCGGCGCGGCCTGGCTCGTGAACAAGACGGGCGCTGGCACGCTGACTTTGAGCGGCAGCGGCGATAATTCGTCCCTGGGCATGAACGTCAACGCCGGCACGGTGATCTTGAACAAGAGTGGTGGGCACGCCATTGGCAACCCCCTGAACGTGGCCGCGGGCGCCACCGTCCAGTTGGGCACCACGCCGTACGACCCTAACATTTTCAACGGCGCCTCGGCCCCGGTGACGATTAGCAGTGGCGGCGTCTTCGACGTGAACGGCCAGCCAAGCACCACCTTCAACAGGCTGATTCTCTCCGGCAACGGCATCGGCGGCACGGGAGCGCTCATCAACAGCGCGGCGAGCACAAGCCCAACGCTCACCACTCCAATTACCTTGGCTGCGGACACAACCGTTGGTGGGGCGGGTAATATGATTTTGCCTGCCATTATCGGTGGCAATGCCTCGCTGGTCTATGCTGGCTCAGGTGTGCTGCTGGTTCAGGGGATTAATGCTTATAGTGGAGCAACCATAATCAACTCCGGCACTGTCGAGGCCGCCGCCGGTGCCATTCCCGGCAATGTCGTTATCGCTGGGACGGGCGTCCTGCAAATTGACACCGTCACCTCCATGTCTTCGGTTGCGAGTCTCACTCTTCCTGGTTCGCCATCTGCGAACACGGTGAACCTTAACTTTGCTGGCACTCAAACCATTGGTCTGCTGGTTATCGGTACGACTTCCCAGCCTCCTGGAACTTACGGCGCAGTCGGCTCCGGGGCGGCAAATACCAGTGCCATTTTTACTGGCCCCGGCATTCTCAACGTCTCAGGTCAGGCGAATTGGGATCCCACACACCTGACTGCGACACCTGGCAGTGGTGGTACTGGATCTTGGGACGATACCACCCACAATTGGTTTACTGGCGGCCCGGATACCTTTTGGCCAACTGATGCAATCGCAAATTTCGCTGGAACAGCTGGCATTGTTACGCTGGCTGCGAGCGTGAACGCGGATGAGCTTGCATTCGCCACCAGCGGCTACGTCATTACCAACATGGACGGTATATCCGTCCTGACCCTGGACGGCAACAATCCGACGATTTCAGTTCCCACCGGTAATACTACTGTCGCCTGCACCATCGCCGAGTCTGGTGCGAACCCGATAATTGTAACCGGCCCAGGCACGCTGAGCCTTAGCGGGATCAATACTTACGCGGGCGGCACGGTAATCAATGGGTCAACGTTGAAAGCGAATACGATAGCCGACGCGAACTGTTCCATCGGCCCGTCCGGCCCTGTGACCATGCTGGCTGGAAGCACCTTATCCTATACTGGTGGAGGCGTGACCGGCACGTCGCGCAATGTCACCGGCAGCGGCTCCGCCACCTGTTACATTGATGTGCCCGCCGGCAGCTTGACCCTGAGCGGTCAGGTGAGAAATGGCGGCGGCAATTCCGCTCAGATATTCACTAAAACGGGCGCTGGCACGCTGGTGTTGGATGGCTCTGTAGACAACCCTTCGCTCACGATGGCCATCAATCAAGGCGTTGTGATCATCAATAAAGCCAGTGCTTCCAATGTGCATGGGCTGGGCGGTGGCGCAAGCACCGTGGGCAGTGGCGCCAAACTTCAGTTGAGCGGCACCGGTGGCTTCGATCTTTTCAGCACCTGCGTTCTGACGGTCAACAGCGGCGGCGTTCTTGATTTGAACAGCCAGAACGACAACATGAGCACTCTCACACTCTCGGGCACCGGCATCGGTGGAAGCGGGGCTTTGATTAACAGCGCCGGCGCGACTACATCCACTCTCACCAATGGCGGCAGCGGTGTCGTCCTGACCGCACCAACGACGATTGGTGGTCAGGGTAACATCACGCTGGCGAGCAAGGTTAGCGGGAGTGGAGTTCTCACCTACGCCGGCACTGGCACCTTGACCCTGACCAACGCCAACACTTTCAGCGGTGGAACAACCATTAACCCTGGCGGCACTGTGGTACTCGTCAACTCGGCCAGTTCGGGCGGCACGGGGGCCATCACTGATAACGGCACCCTGAATGTGGGCATCGTTGGCAACAACGTCATTCTGGCGAACACCATTAGTGGACCGGGAATCGTTAACATCTCGGAAACCGCCAACAACAACCTTCAACTTGGCGGTTCAATGTCCGGCTTTACCGGCACGATCAATTGCCCCGTGAGCCCCGGTGGGACGGCCAAGGCCCAGATTCTCACAACGGGAGTCGGCTTAACCAGCGCCGCCACTGTAAACATCGCCGCTGGTGGCACGCTCTATGTCGCCAATCCAGGTGTCACTATCGCCTCTGCGGTGAATATTTACGGCCTTGGAAATTCTGAGCCCCACGGTGCGTTGCGAATGGAGAATGGCGCTCTGATCAGTGGGCCGGTGACTTTGTACGGCAACACCACGATGGGTAACGGACAATCCGGCGCTGCCAAGCTCGCCACCATCAGCGGCCCCATCTCGCAATCCGGCGGGGCCTACGGCATCACCTTCACCGCAGAACCCGGCACGATCGTCCTTTCCGGCACGAACACCTACACTGGTCCAACCACCATCAGCGGGGGAGTGCTCGTTATTGGTGGAGCCGGTCAATTGGGCAGCGGCAGCTATGCAGCTTCCATCCTTAACAATGCTAACTTCAGCTACGCCAGCTCGGCCTCGCAAATCTTGTCCGGTGTTATTTCCGGGACCGGCGCACTCACCCAAAGCGGCCCCGGCCTGCTCAATTTAAGCGGAACCAATACCTATACAGGAAACACCCTCATCACCAACAGCAGCATGCTCCTGATTAGTGGATCGGGCTGTTTGGGCGTTGGCACCGCCACGAATTATGCGGGGAATATTGGTAATTATGGTTCGTTCACTTACGCGAGTTCATCGGCGCAGACCTTATCCGGAGTTATTTCGGGCACCGGCATGCTGACCCAGAGCGGTTCCGGCACGCTCACATTAAGCGGGGCAAACACCTATACTGGCGCAACACTGATTACCAACAACGCCACCCTCGCGCTCGCCACCGGCGGCTCGATCAATACCACGCCTTCGATTAGCATTGCCGCCGGAGCAACCTTCGATGTATCCGCGTACTCTTCTTATGGTTTGCCCAGCGGCGTCACCCTGGGCGCCAGCGGCACCGGAACGGTTGTTGGATCCACCGCCGCAACCATAAAAGGCGCTGCTTCCAGCGGAGCGACGATTACTCTGACTTCTCCTCTGGCGTTAATCTTCAAGCCCCAAACCTTCAATGGTGATGCCAACCATCCGGCCCTGTTTGTTTCGCAAATATCACAAGGTCAGTTGATCCTGAGTGGAAGTTCCATCACGATCAACAACTCTGGCTCCTCAGCTTTGGGGGCAGGGGTCTATAGCCTGATCCAGGCTGCTCCCGGCGCGGTCATTAGCGTTGGTACGCCCAGTGTTACAGTTACTGGTGCCGGCCTGGCGCCTGGTGCCACAGCTTCCCTCTCTGTCAACGGCTCCAGTGTGAATCTGGTTGTTTCAAGCTCTGGTCCGAAGCCAAGCATCGGCAGTGTTACGATCTCCGGCGGGAGCCTGATATTCAGTGGCAGCAACGGTTCACAGGGAGGCACCTATACGGTCCTTGCCACCACTAACGTAGCGTTGCCTCTGTCCCAGTGGACGCGCGTTGCCACCAATAGCTTCAGCCCTACGGGTAATTTCAACAGCACTAATGTAATCGGAGCGAATCCTCAACGGTACTTCTCCATTGAAATTCCTTAAGCGGCACTGAAAATTGAAAATCCACTCAAAGAGTGACTCACCACTATCTTAGGTAGTGGCAACACTCCCGTGCGGTTAAATGTTACGAAATGCAAGCGCCATCGGAAGGGATGGGATTCGCTTGAATTATTAAATGGAATATTCGAGCACGTCCTCCACGATTTCCGACGAATGGCTTCTTTCAGCGATGGTTTCAGCGATGCGAAAAGCCTGGGTACGGAGCTCGGGCACCGCAGTGCTCTCCCACAAGGTTCCCTTTAAGAGCGCCCCCATGGCAAACAGGATTTCCGAGGTGTTACCCCCGCGGTCAATGACAGAAAAACTCGGGGCGACCTTGATGCCCATGTTCATCTCATCAGGCTGAACCAGTCCATGGAAGAAAAGGTTTTTAAATAATTTGGATTCCGATGGAACATAACTTTCCTGCGGCCCCGTGCAATTAATCACGGCTCCGACTTCGATCACTCGTTTGGCGTGTTTGCCTTCCACACGGATCTTCATTTTCTCCTTGGACTCCACGCACTCACACAATCTTCCCTTGATGACTTCCAGCTGCTTCTGCGTGATTGCCTCGCGCAATTGACGGTGAATCTCCGGGGCGATGCGATGTCGCATCACATTCCATTGAGTGCGGAAACGGCGGTTGAATTGCTTTTTCTCGAACACCGAAAAATTTTGCCAGATGCGTTGTGTAAAAGGCCGAAGCTTATCCACCAGGATGGCTGGGTTAAGATTCGAGTTCAAGGTCGTCCGATAATGTTGTTTAAAAATGGAAAAAATCTTCCGGAACTCGATCGTGGCATTTTCATCATCCAAAAGCTCCGGATAGTCAAAGCCTTTGAAATGAGAAAGCGGCAGCAGCCCATTGCGCGAGACGGCAAAAATCTTTCCCTTCCATCCAAGGTCGCGCAAAGTAAGAAACGTATCCACCATCGTCAGACCAGTACCAATCAGTAATACATCCTGGTCGCTGGACGGCAGCCTGGTCTCCCAGCCAATCCATGGATTCCCAATATATTTCAGGCTTCGGACATCCAAACCGCGCAGACGAAAATCAGCGGGTGCCTGGTTTCCCACAGCCAAAACCACCTTGTCTGCCGAAACAACCCGACCCCCGGTTAGGATGACTTTTGCACGTTGATCTTTGATTAAGATGTCCCTGGCTTCATCATGGACGGTCTCCAGCTTCATCTTTTTTTCTTCGGCGAATGTGCCGAAATACCACTGGAAAAGGCAGTGGAGATAGTCTCCATATACCTTGCGGGGCACAAACTTTTCCCTCAGCTTCGGAAGCGGCTCATCCAGATACTCGGAGCGCGTGCTGAGCCATTCGACAAAATGATTGGGTTGATCCGCCAGCGCCGACATGTTACGCGCCACGACGTTGAGGAGATGACTGGAGTTCCGTGTGCTATAGGCAATTCCTCGGCACGGCAGGCGGTTGTTACTAACGATGGTGATCTGTAGCGGTGTGGCGCTCAATCTGGCCAGATTGATTGCTGTGGTGGTGCCACTGAATCCGCCGCCGATGATGACTATGCTTTTCATTCCCTAAAGGGTTAAATTTTTCGAAAAGATAGCGGCCAGAATCCTTGGATTAAAGCATATTGTTAAATTCAACTTGGAAATCTTGCGAAGGCAACTCCACAATTCTTGTCTTCTGTGTAGCAATTTTCTGCTATAGTCGCGAAAAACTCCGGGAAGCCCCAGATTCGTGATGGCCTGTCCATCACCACCCAAGCCCTATTTAATCGGGATTGGTCCTGTCAATTAGCGGTTGAAAGGCTTTTCGCACTTGGCCGTAACCACGCAGTTGAACAGAAGCAAACGGAGAGAACTGAGAGAAAGGATACACCGTTATCTCTGTTTCCTCCTGTTCACTCTGGTGTCGTTGCCTTTAGTGTTTCACTTCCTCATAATGCCTCTTCAGCACATCATCCCCGAAATCATTCGCAAAATCACGCCACACTGTATGAATGTGATTCGCGTTGTTTTGCGTGTCATCATACTCCATCAAAAACGTCGGCCCCTGCACCCGATAATAATGCCCGGCACCCAGCTCCAGCCCACCAGCCCACGCGAAGTGCACCTGGTTCCAACCCGCCTTGTCGATCTTCTTCAAATCCTCGTCCGCCACCTCCGCGCGATGCCGTTGCGCATACTCCTTCACCAGCGTCGTCAAAATCTCCCGTTGCGCCTTCGTCATCTTGCCTGCCGCCAAACCCTCCGGCTTCAATGGATCCACCTTGCGCGAATTACCCGTGATGATCTCCTTCGGGGCCGTCTCTGAAAATATCGCCACCTTGCGTTGGTCTTCATTCAGACACTTCACCAACTCGCGACCCAAATCTTCCTCGCGCCCGAGCAATCGCAAACCCTTCCGCGGCCCATCCTTCACCTCCGCCGGATTCGATCCCATGAACGTCGGCGTTGCTGATAACACCTTGTCTCCACGCACCACAAAGTTTAGCGCCAGATGATGACCCTCAACCCGCCAACCCCATGCCTCTGCGTCCGCTGCTCCTGACTTCTTTGTCGGATTCACCGAGCCTGTTTCCGCCGAAACCACATGCACTGCTGGAATCCCAAAGATCGTAAAGAAGTACAAATCCGAATCCCGCGTCGGCCCTTTGCCTTTTTCAATGGCTGCCAAAATTTCGTCCAGGCTCATGATCGTCTCCGCCTTGGCATAACCCTTTTGGCTCAACCCGCTGCTCAACAACGCATGCGCCAGCTTCTGCTGCCCCGCTGTCATCTCCTTGAACGGTAAACCCTTTCTCGGCTTCGGAATGAAATGCCAATCGAACCGCTCCTCATCCTTGAATTCGTACGTCGCCTTCTGCCGTTGCTCCGGCGTCAACGCACTCAAAAAATTATTCGCCGCCGAAGCCATCTCCTCACCCGGCGATTCCGCATAAACCCGCCCCGACAGCATTGCCGCTGATGCCGTCACAACACCAAGACACAGCACAACCCAATTCGCTTTGCACCATCTGAGATTCATACCACCTACGACACCCCAATCCACGCTGCAACGCAACAACAAACTTCCGCGCTTTGGCAGACAGGATTAACCTCTATTTCCCCGCGAGGCTGGTTCATTTCAAAGGGACGACCTCCTCACGCAACTTCCATAATTTTCGCGGACTATCTTCTGTCACTTTATCTTCAATGGTGAATGGACGAGACTGCTTTGAAAAAGAGTGGCTACCCAAAGAAATAATGTCGGATTCTGCCTTTGGTGGTCATATACCAGTGGAATGGCATTGGACGACATGGGAATTTTGCAGGAGTACGTAAGCCAAAGATCTGAAAAGGCCTTTGAGGTGCTCGTCGCCCGTCATCTCAATCTCGTTTACTCCGCCGCCATGCGTCAGGTGCGCAATCCGCATTTGGCCGAGGAAATCACCCAGGCAACTTTTATCATACTGGCTCAAAAAGCCGGCACCATTCGACAAGGAACGATTCTTCCCGGTTGGCTCCTAAAGACGGTTCGTTACGCGGCAACCGCCGAGTTGAGAACCATCTGCCGGCGAATTCAGCGCGAAAATGAGGCTCACATGGAAACCATGATCCAGCGGGAACCCGCATCGAATCCTGAGTGGGAAGAGATGGCTTCATTTTTGGATGAGGCCATATCTCAACTTTGCCAGAAAGATCGCGACGCATTGGTGTTGCGATTTTTCGAGCAAAAGCCCCTCAGGGATGTGGGAATTGCCTTGGGAGTGGATACCGATACCGCACAAAAGCGAGTTTCTCGAGCCGTGGATAAATTGCGACGGCTTTTTGCCAAACGCGGCGTGGTGCTTTCGGCTGTGGCAATAACCGCAATGATTTCGGCCAATGCTGTTCACGCCGCGCCTGCCGGGCTTCTGACTTCAGTAACTGCAGCGGCCTTCAGCGGACCAGGTCTCGCCTCCTCGCTAATAACCTTGGTGAAAGGAACCTTAAAAGTTATGGCATGGACAAAAATAAAAATCGCGGCCAGCGTCGCCGTCGCTGCAGTTGTCGCCGTGCAATGGTATCAAATTGCCAGTCAGAATCGGCAAGTCGACATATTGAGGGAGCATCAGGCAGTTAAGGTCGTGCGCGCGCCTGAAGCCAAGCCCGGCTTCAATCAAATTGAAACTCACGAATTGGAGCAACTCCGAACCGAAAAGGTCAGGCTTAACAACGAATTAAGCCAACTGCGAAAACAATTGGCACTCCAGAAGCCATTGGAAGCACAGACGGCTCCGACTCAAGCTTTGCTAAATACATCTCCGTTTTCTGAGCAAGAAGTGCTTGCCCGACGATTGGCAGAGGGAGTCGCGCAAGGTGATCCGACCGCATTGGGAAAATTGACAGAGCTTTCCGCGACCCTGCATCAAGAGTTTAATGCCAAAGTCCCGACCTTAAAAACTGACCAGGAGCGTGGCGATTTTTCCCGACAACTATTCGCACCACTGCACTCCGCGTTCGATATTTTGGGAGAAGAAGCCGCCAAAGGTAACGAAAATGCCCTCAAAGCTTTCGGTCGAGCAATTCAGATCGATTATCTAAAAGGGAATGCCATAAGCTCGATCGGCGATCTGACGGGTCATGGGCACGAAGGGCTTGTGGATCTGCTGATCGATCCGAAAAGGTTCAATATCAATATACCTCTCAGCAGCACTTTATCAGCCTTAAAACCTGCAGCGGATAGTGGGAATGAAAAGGCGATTGAAGCGATTGCTGCCGTTGCCATGGATGGCAATGCCCAACCGCTCTGGTTTTTGGCTGCAAATGGGCTGGGAAACGCAGCCGAATCAGGAAACTCAACGGCGATTGATGCGTTGATTAACCTATCAACCACCACCAATCAGAGCGTACGAAATGCCGTGGTATCCGGTCTAAAACGCGCCGCTGCAAATCAGAATGCGAAAGCCGCACAGACTCTTCGTGAGATGGGGGCGCAATAAACCTACCAATCCGTAGGCTGATAATCTTTCAAAAACTGTCCCCAGACATGTGTGCCGGTGTTGAAGCCACTAATGATCGGATCCACAATACGCGCCGCGCCGTCCACGATATCCAGCGGCGGGTGAAAGCGGTGGTCGCGGGTCTTGCGGGCCGCAATGGCTGCCGGATCTTCGTCAGAAACCCAACCGGTATCCACGCTGTTCATATGAATCCCATCCGCGTGATAATCCGCTGCTGAGGTGCGGGTCATCATATTGAGCGCGGCCTTGGCCATGTTCGTATGCGGATGCCGGGTGGTTTTGAACTTGCGATAGAACTGTCCCTCCACCGCTGACACATTGACGATGTGCTTGTCCCGTTCCGGCGTTCGGAGCATCAGCGGTTTCAATCGGGCATTAAGCAAAAATGGAGCGACGCTATTGACCAATTGTGTTTCCAGCAATTCCACCGTCGGCACCTCTGAGAGAGTAAAGCGCCAGGAATTCCGCTCGCGCAAATCAACCTGTTGTAAATCCTGATCCAGCCGGCCTTCGGGGAATAAATCTTTTTGAGCTTTCAGTTCATCCGGCAGAAGTGGCAGTTGCGAGAGGGCAGCGGCATGAGTCAGTCCGGCCACTGCTGTAAGCGGTTGATCCGTCAACGCAGCCGTGCCATCGCCTTCGGGCAACAATCGATAACCACGCAATCCCTCGTAAGCACCCAACAGTCGCTGGGCATGAACCGGAAGATCCCGTAGCGCAGCCGTTTCCTGCTCCATCATGTGACGATAGAAATCGGGCGGGCGTCGCACCGTCTGGCAGGCATTGCTGATGATAAAATCCAACCGCTCGCGTGTCGCCAGCAGGTGGCAACAAAACGCTTCAATCGAAGGAGTGTGGCGCAAATCGAGGCCGAAGATTTCCAATCGATGTCCCCACTGGGCAAAATCCGGTTCCTGCGCATATCGGGCCGCTGAGTCACGGGGAAAACGGGTGGTGACGATCAGTTGCGCTCCCGCGCGCAACAATTTGATGCCTGCCTGGTAACCGATCTTAACCCGGCCACCGGTCAACAGCGCCACGCGTCCGCTCAAGTCAGCCAGCTCAGTGCGCTTGCGATAATTCACTTCCGCGCACGGTGGGCACAACTGGTCGTAGAAATGATGAATCTGGGAATAGTCGCGTTTGCAGATGTAACAGTTTTGCGGCTCCACAACCTCGCGGAAATCCGGATCTTTCACCTCGTTCTGTTCAACGCTCGCTGGCGGCAGCGGATTGGGCGTGGTGAAAACCGGCTTGCGCCGCAATTCGCGAATGCCGGTAACTGCCAGCACTTCCTGATCACGTTCCAATTTCTCGGCTTTCCGCTGGCGTTGCTGCGCCTTGTTGAGGCGACGCCGTTCGCTAACGTCCGGCGAATAGACCCGGCCAGCAGCTTGTAACAGCCGTGCCCTGTCCTCCCTGGACATTTGGGACAGGAGAGTACGATCAGCCGAAACGGCTTCCAGTAATTCGGTCGCGGCTCGCAGTTTTTCGCTCAAGCCTTCGTTCCGGGCCGTCGATTTGTTCTCTGAAGATGTTTTAATGACAGTGATGCAGCAGTTTAGGTTCTCACGCGGCCGAATACACATATCGACCGCTCATAAAGGCGGAAACCTAACTGGCCAATGATTAATGTCAAGACACTGGAACGGGAATCGGTGATGTGCAACAAGTCAAGAATTCAGCATGTCACTGGGGCACGCTGATTGTAATCGGTATCTCCATTTTGGGAAGCGAGGCCAAAGAGGTCTCGACCGTGACTTTCCCGTTAATGAATTCCTGGGGCAATTCATCAAATTTGAGAATCATCTCGAACTTTTTTCCGGCGCCCTTGGGCGTAATTTGCACACTCAAGCCCTTGATGTTACTGGAGGCGTTTTTAAGTTCGACTTCATGACCCAGCACGGAAGTCAATTCCACCTTTTTGGTGAGAGCTTCGTCCGGATATTTTGATTTATCTTTTCCAAAATCGGGCAAGACCCAGTAAAACCTCGGTGGAACGGCGGCCAGCTCTCCCAGGATTTCACCCGACATCGACATGGTTTGAAGTGCTTGATCCGGCTGACTGCTACTCCACATTTGGATCGCGGCCTTGAACAGTGCAGGCGGACCTGGCGGACGGTGAAGAGTAACCCGGATTCGATTCGAGTTCGCTTGTTGGTTGGTGGAAGGGGCTAATGTTGCGCTGATCCATTTCTCGGAACTGGTTACCCGGTCAATTTGCAAAGGCTTATTATCTGTGCGAGTGATCATGAAGCTTCCTTGGGCTTCATCTTTTCCTGCTGGTAACACCATCACCAGTGCTTTTGGGGTGAGTTGGTAAAGCGGGGTATAGTCTATTTGCATCGTAAGCTGAACAAGCGGTGTTTTAGGATCGTTGGAACGCACACTAATGTACCTTTGCCCATTAAGTGCATGATCCAACTTGATCGTATATGTGACTTCCCCGCTTTCGCCAGGCGCAAGCGTGTCCGGCCTTACTTTTGAATCGGTACAGTCACAACTTGGCACTGGAGGTTCCACTTTTAAGGTGCCACCCCCAACGTTTTTAAATTTGAACACGCCGGTTATAGTTTCCCCGCCGGATGTTTTTCCAAGATCGACGAAATTTGTTTCAAATTGAATTTCTGGAATTCCTTTGATCAGTGAAGCAAGGCTCGAAGACCTTAGGGAAGGAGCTTCGGATTCGGCAGCTTTGAGATTACCTATCGTGCCAAGAGTACCCGCTAATGCAGCCAGGCTAAATGCTGCCATTAAGAATGGTTTTTTCATAGGAGGTTGGACAGCGTTACTGGAGCCATATTAAGCAACCAGCCAGGTGTATGCCAGCAAAATCAATCTGCGTTGGTCTCTTTTGAACGCGATGCTTGGATGAGGAGTGGGGCTATGTGGGCAACCAAATTGTTCGAGTTAATCGCATCACGGCACGAATATATAAGTCTGACGACGAATTGCAGTGTGTCCCCGATCAATAATGAATTGATGGCATTGCAACTGCCGTGACCATCAGCTTCATTCGTTTGTTGCCGCTGGCGCCTGGCGAATCACCTGCATTTACCTATGAAAACATTTCCAAAATTCTGACTTTCGACCGGCATCACATGAACATGTAGCCGCTCTTCCGATTGACAGCAGTTCTGCATTAATCTACCGTGGCCGACAGAAATTCCAACTCGTTGCGTGCAACTTACAATTTTCAATTGGAAGCGTAAAAATCACCAATTTCGGTCAATAAATTTTCCCTGGTTCGACCTGCCTGCATTCGAAAAACAGAAGAATAGAATGACTGGCAGTGCAGTTGGTTTTGGTGTCAAAAAAAATTAATGCGAGTGGGATGAGTGCCCCTTGCTCTTGAAGCTGAAGTTCTTTGTTGGATGGCCTGTGTTTTGCAGAAGCTTGGGTCGTAATCGAGAGTGATTGGCATTTGTCTTTATAAAGTGTACTGGACGTAAAAAACGGTACGCGTACATCCTGTTTCGGGGCAGTTGTGGTCTCCGCTGGAAGAGGGGACTGCACACGGTCTATGCTGCCTCATTTCCATATCATGCTTTTAGAATCTGAAACAAATCAGTTCAGAATCTGGAATCTTCCACAATCGCGGGAGCATCGGGAGATTTCAGGTATAGCAAATCGATGCTTCCGCAAGCTAGTTGACAGAAAAGTACTAAGTAAACCATGAAAACCATGATGAAATCATCACTCGCCCTGGCTGCTGCCGTGGCCATGTCCGTCGGGTTGGAAAGCGCACAAGCGAACAACCTGCTCGGCATCGACGTCTCGAGCTATCAAGGCTCACCCAACTGGACAAGCGTTGCCGGTTGCGGACCAAAGTATGCCTTCGTCAAAGCCACCGAAGGCAATTATTACCAGGACTCCGTCTACAACTCCGACATGAGCAACGGCAAGGCCGCTGGTCTGCAAATGGGCGCTTATGATTTCTGCCGCCCCGACCAGATCAGTCCTGCCACCGAGGCCAATTATTTCTGGGCCTTTGCCGGATCCAAGATCACCACTGATGGCAAGTCCCTCTATCCGATGGCGGATTTTGAGGTCTTCGGCGGCCATGTCGGCACCACCACCTACACGGCCTGGTTTAACGACTGGTCCGCTGACGTCAAGGCCAAGAAAACGACCTTCATGCATCCCGTCATCTATTGCAGCGCCGGCACTGGCGCCTGTGATCTGAATACCGGCATCACCTTGTCGGCCTGGATCGCCAACTACAATGGCGGGAATCTGTATACCGGCCATCCCTGGACCTGCTGCACCGGCTGCAATGCCTGGGCTCCTGGCACAGGTAATAACTGGACCTACTGGCAGGTGAGCTCCACGGGCGCCATTTGCGGCATCTCCGGCAACGTGGACTTGGATGCCTATCCGCTGTCCCTCGCTGAGCTGATCTCCTATCAGGGATTGTAAGTTAAGGAGCCGGGCCTGAAAGCCCGGAATTAAATCTCCTTTTCAAATGAATTCACATCCGCGCAACTTTACCAAAAGTTGCGCGGATCTTTGCGATAAAATGACACCAGTGCCGAGTGATGGCCTGTCTTTTCCTGCTCGCCTTTTCTTTGAACTTCATTATATTACCTGGCTATGAACGGAACTCCCAACTCCTCCGGTTCGCGTAATTCCCCGTCAAAAACCCAACCAGCCCGCAGTGGCGTCCTGCCGGGTGCCATCCTTTTTGCAGTTGTCATCATCGGTGTTATTCTGGCTTTCAAATCATTCACCAGCGCCCGCAAACCCGAACCGGTGTCTCCGGTGGCCTCCGTGCCGGAAGTCAAAACCCATCCGGCCCTCAAAGCGACGCCCAGTTGGGCGAATTTCCCGGCGCCATCCCCGGTGGCAGTTCCTGCCCCGGCCATGGCGGTTCAGCCGGAACCCCGCAGTCCCGCTCAACTGGTGGATGAACTGACCGAACTGAGCGGCACCCGCGGCCCGATCACGAAGGAGCAGGCGGAGCGATTCAAAGAGATTTTGGCGGAGTTGGTGCAGCAAGGCGCATCGGCCGTGCCCGCCATCCAGGATTCCCTCAATAAGAATGCCAATGCCGACTACGCCGAGATGGCCGGCGGGGATCAACTGGGTTACTCCTCCCTGCGCGCGAGTCTGATCGATACGCTCAAGCAAATCGGCGGCCCTGAAGCCCAGGCCGCCACGCTGCAGACGCTCCAGACCACGGCCGTGCCTTCCGAGGTGCTGGAGTTGGCCAAAAATCTGGAGCAGCAGTCGCCCGGTCAGTTTCGCGACCAGATCCTGAATGCGGCGCAGGAAGCGTTGGACATGGCTTCAGCCAATCAGTTGGGCACCAATGTGGAGGTGGGCCCCATCTTTCGTGTGCTGCAAATGTATGGTGACCCCGGCACTCATGGCGCTGATGCCAATGGCGCCCATCCCTGATAATATCTGATGGGCGGCCAACTCGGGGTGGTGGCTCATTTCACGCTCAGGAGAATGAATGTATTTCTTTGTAAAAGGAGATAAAACGTTTGGCGATTCATTCTTTAGTGATAGTTTGGAATTTTTGAAATCGCATTTTGTGCCTGCCTTTTTTGAACTCTTGAGAATTTTACATCAATACCCGCCACAAGTTTTACTTCTGTTGGCATTGGGTTGCCGAAAATGTTCGGATTCCCATTTTCAACTCCCAGCACAACCTCGCACAGGCTCGCTTCCTTAAATTCTCTTCCTAATTTGGATGGTTTTATCTGGTGTTACATGAATATGTAGTTTCTAAATTATTGACCGAAATTGCCGGCTGCTTTAATTTCAAAATTAATTCTACCAAGCCGTAAGGCGCATCTGTAAAGACATTCTCCTTATGCCCCTTGCTTGGGAAAAAAAGTCGCAGATGCTATCCAGAAAACCCCGGTTGCAAGACGTTTCCGTGTCGTAAACCAGACTTAATATTTTGCGGGTTGTGCGGTGAGCCGTTCCGTAAATCCATTCGCCGTTCAAACGAAATCTAGTTGACCAGTAGTTTGCACCGTTTTTTATTTCAAAAAATATGGTGGCCTCTCTTTCAAGTGTGATTTTTGATGATTTGAACTCATCGGTTCAAACGTGCAATCTCGTATCAAAGGCAGGAGCAGGGAGATTTCACGACCTCAACCAAAAGCCTCCTGCAAAAAGAGAAAGTGGAAGATACCATGAAAGCCTCACTAAAAAGCATTGTGATGAAATCATCACTCGGACTGGCTGCCGCATTGGCACTGTCCGTCGGGTCACAAAGCGCGCAGGCGAACAACCTGCTCGGCATTGACGTCTCGCACTATCAAGGTTCCCCCAACTGGACAAGCGTTGCTGGTTGCGGACCAAAGTATGCCTTCGCCAAAGCCACCGAAGGCAATTATTATCAGGACGCCAGCTACAACTCCGACATGAGCAACGGCAAGGCTGCCGGTCTGCAAATGGGCGCCTATGACTTCTGCCGCCCTGACCAGCTCAGTCCTGCCACCGAGGCCAATTATTTCTGGGCCTTTGCCGGATCCAAGATCACTACCGATGGCAAGTCCCTCTATCCGATGGCGGATTTTGAGGTCTTCGGCGGCCATGTCGGCGCCACCACCTACACCGCCTGGTTCAACGCCTGGTCCTCTGACGTCAAGGCCAAGAAAACGACCTTCATGCATCCCGTCATCTATTGCAGCGCCGGCACTGGCGCCTGCGATCTGAATACGGGCATCTACCTCTCGGCTTGGATCGCGAACTACAATGGCGGGAATCTGTATACCGGCCATCCCTGGACCTGCTGCACCGGCTGCAATGCCTGGGCTCCTGGCACAGGTAATAACTGGACCTACTGGCAGGTGAGCTCCACGGGCGCCATTTGCGGCATCTCCGGCAACTGCGACTTGGATGCTTATCCCCTCTCTCTCTCTGAGCTGATCGCCTATCAAGGGCTGTAAGCTAAGACGGAAGGTAGGGAAATCTGGAGTTAATCTCCCTTCTACATGAATTCAAATCCGCGCAACTTTGCTAAGAGTTGCGCGGATCTTTGCGATAAATTGACACCAGTGCCGAGTGATGGCATGTCTTTTCCTGCTCGCCTTTTCTTTGAACTTCATTAAATTACCTGGCTATGAACGGAACTCCCAACTCCTCCGGTTCGCGTAATTCCCCGTCAAAAACCCAACCAGCGCGCAGTGGCGTCCTGCCGGGTGCCATCCTTTTTGCAGTTGTCATCATTGGTGTTATTCTGGCTTTCAAATCATTCACCAGCGCCCCCAAACCCGAACCGCTGGCTCCGGTGGCCTCCGTGCCGGAAGTCAAAACCCATCCGGCCCTCAAAGCGACGCCCAGTTGGGCGAATTTCCCGGCGCCATCCCCGGTGGCAGTTCCTGCCCCGGCCATGGCGGTTCAGCCGGAACCCCGCAGTCCCGCTCAACTGGTGGATGAACTGACCGAACTGAGCGGCACCCGCGGCCCGATCACGAAGGAGCAGGCGGAGCGATTCAAAGAGATTTTGGCGGAGTTGGTGCAGCAAGGCGCATCGGCCGTGCCCGCCATCCAGGATTCCCTCAATAAGAATGCCAATGCCGACTACGCCGAGATGGCCGGCGGGGATCAACTGGGTTACTCCTCCCTGCGCGCGAGTCTGATCGATACGCTCAAGCAAATCGGCGGCCCTGAAGCCCAGGCCGCCACGCTGCAGACGCTCCAGACCACGGCCGTGCCTTCCGAGGTGCTGGAGTTGGCCAAAAATCTGGAGCAGCAGTCGCCCGGTCAGTTTCGCGACCAGATCCTGAATGCGGCGCAGGAAGCGTTGGACATGGCTTCAGCCAATCAGTTGGGCACCAATGTGGAGGTGGGCCCCATCTTTCGTGTGCTGCAAATGTATGGTGACCCCGGCACCCATGGCGCTGATGCCAATGGCGCCCATCCCTGATAACATCTGATGGCCGGCCAACTCGGGGTGGTGGCTCGGTCAAACGAAGCTTCGCGCTGCTGTTGCCTTGCCCGACCGATGCAGGGGCGGGCGGTTTCTCCTGTTAAATAAAGTAACCTGTATGCGGCAGGAGTAACAAGTGATGGCTTGAAAAATCAGCAGCTACAACAGTGCAAGAAAGCCCGGTGTGGCATCCGCTACACCATCACCCCACGAATTCCCGTCCCAAACTTGGAGAGTTTTTATTTAATGCTACATGAACATGTAGGTTCTAAATTATTGACCGAAATTGTCAGCTACTTTAATTTTCAACTTAATTCTACCAAGCCGTAAGGCGCATCTATAAAGACGTTCTCCTTATGCCCTTTGCTTGGAAGCATAACACTCAAAAATGTCAGCCAGAAAACTTAGGTTGCGAGACGTTTCCGTGTCATAAACCAAACTTAATATTTTGCGGGTTGTGCGGCCAGCCCTCCCGCAAGTCCATCCGCTGTTCAAACGAAAACCAGTTGACCAGTAGTTTGCACCGTTTTTTATTTCAAAAAATATGGTGGCCTCTTTTTCAAGTGTGATTTTTGATGATTTGAACTCATCGGTTCAAACGTGCAATCCCGTATCAAAGGCAGGAGCAGGGAGATTTCACGACCTCAACAAAAAGCCTCCTGCAACAAAGAAAGCAGAACAAAGAATGAAAGCCTCACTAAAAACCACTGTGATGAAATCATCACTCGCGCTGGCCGCTGCAGTGGCCATGTCCGTCGGGTCACAAAGCGCGCAGGCGAACAACCTGCTCGGCATCGACGTCTCGAGCTATCAAGGCTCACCCAACTGGACAAGCGTTGCTGGTTGCGGACCAAAGTATGCCTTCGTCAAAGCCACCGAAGGCAATTATTATCAGGACTCCGTCTACAACTCCGACATGAGCAACGGCAAGGCCGCTGGTCTGCAAATGGGCGCTTATGATTTCTGCCGCCCTGACCAGATCAGTCCTGCCACCGAGGCTAATTATTTCTGGGCCTTTGCCGGATCCAAGATCACTACCGATGGCAAGTCCCTCTATCCGATGGCGGATTTTGAGGTCTTCGGCGGCCATGTCGGCGCCACCACCTACACCGCCTGGTTTAACGCCTGGTCCGCTGACGTCAAGGCCAAGAAAACGACCTTCATGCATCCCGTCATCTATTGCAGCGCCGGCACTGGCGCCTGTGATCTGAATACCGGCATCACCTTGTCGGCCTGGATCGCCAACTACAATGGCGGGAATCTGTATACCGGCCATCCCTGGACCTGCTGCACCAGCTGCAATGCCTGGGGTCCTGGCACTGGTAATAACTGGACCTACTGGCAGGTCAGCTCCACGGGCGCCATTTGCGGCATCTCCGGCAACGTGGACCTGGATGCCTATCCTCTGTCCCTCTCTGAGCTGATCGCCTATCAAGGGCTGTAAGCCAGGGAGCCGGGCCTGAAAGTCCGGAATTAAATCTCCTTTTCAAATGAATTCAAATCCGCGCAACTTTGCTAAGAGTTGCGCGGATCTTTGCAACAAGCGGTCAGTTCTCCTGTAAAAGGAGAAGGGGCACGAGAAAATGATAATTGACCCTTTGATGGGGATACTGAAATAATACCAACACGACCACTATGAAGTTGAAGTTATCAAAAGCGATAATCCTAGTCGCATTCATGGCATTTTCAACCATGGCTGAGGAGCTTGCTCCCGCCACAACGCCGATTGCGCCGCCAGACAAGGAAAAAGTCAGTTATGCTCTGGGGATGCAAATGGGCTTGGAGCTCAAGCCCGCTGGCGCGGATGTGGATACCGATGTGGCTGCCCGAGCCCTCAAGGATATATTACTGGGAAAGCCCAGCCAATTTAAAGACTCTGAGATTACTGACGCTCTCAATCAGGCGCGGGCAAATGGATTGGCCGTTGCCACGCAGACTGTAAAAGGCCGGGAGAAAATCAGCTATGCGTTGGGGGTGAGAAAGGGTGAACAACTCAAACGCGTTGGCGCAGATATAGACGTTGACGCCCTTGCCCAAGGCCTCAAGGATGTAATGACCGGAAAGCCGACTAAAATCCAGGAATCCGAAATCGAGTCGCTTTTCATGAAGGCAGAAGCCTACACAGCAGCTAAACAGTCAAAAAAGAACAGAGAGGCTGGCGAAGCATTTCTCGCCAAAAACGCCAAAGCTCCAGGGATCAAGGTGCTGCCAGATGGCTTGCAGTACCGGATTATTCAAACGGGTAACGGTAAAATTCCGACAACTAACGACCTCTTGCTCGTTAAACTTCGAGGAAAGTTAATTGACGGCATGATCTTTGACAGTAAAGAGCATTTTCCGACCCGAAGTAACGGTGGAATTCAGGGGGTGCAGGAGGCTTTGCAAAGGATGAAAGTAGGATCGAAGTGGGAAGTTTTTGTGCCTGCCAACCTTGGCTATGGCAACGAAGGAGAGGCGGCGTTAAGTATTGGCCCGGACTCGACCCTTATTTACGAACTGGAACTGGTTGCCATTGCGCAGCCGGGCGATCCCCGGATCGGTACTGGAACCGTGGGGCACGGACTGGAGGGGCTGGAAGGGCAAAATTCATCCTCTAATCCTGCCAAATGATAAAAGCCGAAAACCTCACTAAAGCGTTCGGCCTAAAACTCGCCGTAAACGACGTTTCTTTCAGTGTTGAGCGGGGAGAGGTGTTGGGTTTTCTGGGACCTAACGGTGCTGGCAAGTCGACCACCATGCGCATGATCACAGGTTTCATCGCGCCCTCCGGTGGCAAGGTCAGCGTTGGTGGCTATGACGTGACGACAGATCCGATTCCAGTCAAACGGCTGATCGGCTATCTTCCTGAAAGCGCCCCGGTCTATGTGGATATGACGGTCCGAAGTTTTCTGGGCTTCTGCGCAGAGCTGAGCGGATTGCGGGGGGATGATCGAAAAAAGGCGGTTAATCGTGTCGTTGAAATGTGCTTTCTTGAATCGGTGCTATATCAAAGTGTTGACACGCTTTCCAAAGGATATCGCCATCGCACTTGTTTTGCCCAGGCGATCATCCATGATCCCGACGTATTGGTGTTGGATGAACCGACCGATGGGTTGGATCCGAACCAGAAGCACGAAATCCGCGGTTTGATCCGGCGGATGGGTGAGCGAAAGGCGATTATTTTTTCCACTCATATCCTGGAGGAAGTGGAAGCTGTTTGTTCGCGCGCGATCATAATTGACCGGGGGCAGATCGTGGCCAACGGCACGCCACAGGAATTGAAACGAAAATCCGAGTTTGGCGGGGCGGTTCTGCTGGCCGTCCGCGGTGTTTCGGGCGCGCAATTGACGGAGCGGCTTTCCAGCATTCCCAACGCTCGCAAGGCGGTTATCGTCAAAGAGGAAAACGGCGAAGTCTGGGCGCGTGTCTATCCCAGCTCGGAAAACCGAAATGGCGAACTCGTCCGCAACGTGCTAACCGCGGCCAATGGCTGGCAGGTTGAGGAATTGCACACCGAAGAAGGCCGGTTGGATGAAGTTTTCCGCAACATTACAATGCCTGACACCGCGAAAGAAAAAGCCAAATGAACTCCGTCGCGAACATCAGAGCCATAACAAAACGCGAACTGGGCGGATATTTTTCTTCACCCGTCGCCTATGTCTTCATTGTCATCTTTTTGCTATTGACGGGTTTTTTCACCTTCACGGTCGGCAGGTTTTTCGAGAGCGGCCAGGCCAATCTGGATTCCTTTTTTACGTGGCACCCGTGGCTTTACCTATTCCTTGTTCCCTGCGTGGGAATGAGGCTTTGGGCAGAGGAGCGGCGTGTCGGTACGATCGAGCTCCTGCTAACGAAGCCAGTTACCATCTGGCAGGCCATCCTCGGGAAATTTCTGGCATCCTGGATTTTTCTGGGGCTTGCATTGGCACTGACCTTTCCGGTCATCATTACCGTTAATTACCTCGGATCACCCGATAATGGGGTGATTATTGCTGCGTACGTCGGCAGCTTCCTAATGGCTGGAACTTATCTGGCAATAAGTTGCATGACCTCGGCCATGACACGTAACCAGGTTGTGAGCTTTATCGTTTCGGTCGTCATTTGCCTGTTTCTTGTATTGTGTGGATTTCCGCCGGTGACAAATTTGCTCACCCGGATGGATAAGCCGTGGTTGGTGGATCTCGTTTCCTCTTTGAGTGTAATGACTCATTTTCAACCATTCACAACGGGAATGTTGGACTCGCGAAACGTGATTTTCTTTTTGCTGATCATCGGTTTCGCGCTGTTCACCAACGGGGTAATCATTCGCAGTCACCGGGCAGTTTCCATGGACAAAATTCGGAAGCAAAAAGGCTTCGAAGCTGCACTCTACTCCACTGCCGGTGTTGCGGCCATGTTTGTGGTCATGGTTGCGGCTTACATAATTACCAGCGCGGTCAAAGTTCGTGTTGATGTCACGGCGGATAAAGCTCACACGCTTTCATCGGGCACGAAGAACATTATCGGCAAGCTCAACTCGCACGTTACCCTCCGCTTTTATTGCACGCAGGCCGATAACGCCATGCCACCGGCCCTAAGGACTTATGCTCGACATATCGAGGATCTGTTGGGCGAGTATAAACAGCAGGCCAAGGATAAATTGGTTATTCAAAAGTTTGATCCCAAGCCGGATTCAGATGCTGAAGATTCGGCGCGACTTAACGGTGTCGAAGGCCGTGCGACGGGTCCGTTTGGCAGTGCCAAGATTTACCTGGGCATGGTGGCCAGCATGTTCGATGAGAAATTCGCGCTGCCATGGTTGCCGCCAGAGCGGGAACGATTGCTGGAATACGACATTTCCCGCGCCATCGGCCGGGTGGCGAATCGTAAACGGCCGGTGATTGGTATAATGACAGGGCTGCCAGTATATGGCGAGCAACCCAGCATGCTGATGCACCCGGGAGAAGCTCGCGCGGAGGAATGGGCCTTTGTCACGGAATTAAAAAAAGACTTTACCATCAAGGATGTCCCTCTAACTGCCTCGAATATCGATGATGACATCAACGTTCTTTTAGTGGCGCATCCAGTGGATATTTCCGACACGGCACAATATGCCATTGATCAGTTTGTGCTGCGTGGTGGGAAGTTACTCGCATTCCTGGATCCCCATGCCTACTTCGATCAAAAGCATGATCGAAATCAAAACTTTACCATGGCAGGTGACAATGCAGCCCAGTCTTCACTGGATAAACTGCTCAAGGCATGGGGCCTCGAAATGGATGTCAACAGGGTGGCAGCCGACACATCGTTCGCCAGCCGCAATTTGCAAAGTGGTGATACCATGCCAACACTGCTGTTGGTCACACGGTCGGGAATTAATGAAAATGACGTTGCCACCAGTCAGATTGATAATCTCGTTTTGCCATTTGCCGGTGCGTTTATGGGCAAACCTGCGGAGGGACTCAAGGAAACTGTCCTGGTCAAATGCTCTCCCAATTCAGAGTTGGTAGACAGCATGATCTCAACTGCTGCCAGTGAGCAAATCCTGAGGAATTTCAAACCTTCGAATGTGCAATACCCGCTTGCCATTCAGTTGACGGGAAAATTCAAAACTGCTTTTCCGGATGGGAAACCCAAAAGCAATGACGAAAAGGAAAAGTCTCCAAACGTCAGCCAGTTGAAAGAGTCGAAAGGCAGGGGTGATGTAATTCTGGTGGCGGATACTGACATGTTGAACGATAAGGTGTGCGTGAGAGTTCAGAATGCGATGGGACACCGCACTGTGCAGTCCATGAATGGCAACCTTAACTTTATCCAAAGTCTGGTGGAACAATTTGCAGGCGACGATGATTTAATCAGTTCACGGAGCCGCGCCAGCATGAGCCGTCCCTTTACGCGGGTCAAAGATATGCAAGCCAAGGCCGGTAAACAATGGGAGGAAAAGGTTCAAATCCTGGAAACCAAGCAGAGAGAAACCGAGCAGAGGATCAAAGATCTGCGAAATCACAAGGAAGGGAGTCAGGACCAAAGCATCATTCTATCACCTGCACAGGAGCAGGAGTTGGAGAAATATCAGCAATCCCTGGTGGAAGTGAGCAAGGATTTGAAGCTGGTGCGTAAGAAATTGAGCAAGGACACGGAAGCTTTGGAGTTTTGGACCAAAGTCATGAATATCGGGACAATGCCAATTGTGGTGGCGATTTCAGGGCTTGGCCTGGCCCTCATCAAACCCAAACGAAGAGGTGTTAAATGAATCGCAAGCAATTCATATTTGTCCTGATTGCGTTGGCCATCATTGGCAGCGCTGGCCTGATCTTACTGAATCAAAAGAGGGAATCCTGGACCGTTCGAGAGGCCAGGATGGGTGACAAAGTGCTGAAGGATTTCAAAATAAATGATGTCGCCGTCATTCACGTCAAAGGCAAGGGTGGCTCCGATTTTAATGTGGTTAATACAAACGGAATCTGGTGCGTACGGGAGCGCAATGATTACGTGGCGAATTACCAGCAAATTAAAGATTTGCTGATTAAAATAAGAGATATCAAGGTGGTGCAGGCCGAGACGTTTGTACATTCGGAGCTTCCTCAAGTGGAGTTGGACGAACCTGGCAAAGGAGCTGGCAGCGGCACACTGCTTGAATTTAAAGACAGACAGGGGAAGCTCATTGAAGCCCTGCTCGTGGGCAAAAGGCACTTGCGCCCTGAAGAAAAAGGAGTGCCTTTTGGGCTGCATGGCTTGTTCGATGGCTGTTATATCCTTTTGCCCAAGGATTCCGAGACCGTTCTGCTGATCTCAAATGAACTTTCCAGTGCCACGCCAGATCCCGAATCGTGGCTAAGCAGGGATTTCTTTAAAATAGAACGTATTCGTTTTATTTCCTCGGTATCTCAAAACATGGCCAATTCCTGGAGCGTCTCGCGCGAAACCCAGTCAGGTCCGTGGACCCTTGCCGATAACAAATCCGGTTCTGAAGAGGTATTGGATGCGAACACAATCTCGCAAACCGTCGAAATGATTGGTTTTCTCCGCTTCACGGATGTCATTCCCAATACGGTCGCCTCACAAATAAGTTTGAAAAATCCAGTCGTGCTGACAATCCAAACGTTCGACAACTTCTCCTACACGCTCAAAATAGGTGATCGAAATCCAAATGGAAATTATCACATGACCGTAAACGTTGCGGCGGATATTTCTGCGGAACGCACAGTTGGCAGGAATGAAACGGCTGAGGAAAAGAAAACATTGGACGAAGAATTTCGGGAGAAAACAAACAGGCTTCAAAACAAGCTCGCGAAGGAACTTTTGCTGGCGCGGTGGGTTTATGTGGTCGATTCACAGAACATTGATATGCTCATTCGTGATCGTACCCAGATTCTTGAGAAGAAAGCAACGGTTGGAAAACAAAGCAAGGCGGCCAACAATGTTCTGCTGGGTGTTGATCATTAACCAATGCAGGTGAAGAGGGAGGTTACCCCAACTATTCGTACAATCGCCTGCGAGGCGCTGAATCCGACGGTAATGGCCAATTTCCAATCGGGCAAAGCAGGTTATGAGTTAGCTTTTGGAGGGTTTAGGGCCGCAGCAAATATGAAAAGGAGATTAACTACCGATGGCTTTCATGCCGGCTCCCTGCCTTTGAGCAATTTTTCTTCGACGGTCTTGGCGACGGCTCCTCCTCGAGTATGGACGTGGAGCTTGTCGTAAATTCGGCGCAGGTAATTATTGACCGTGTGATAACTCAGCCCCATCTCCTCGGCAATTTCTTTTTTTATCAATCCTTTGACCATATATTGGAGGATGTCTTTTTCGCGCGCGGAGAGACCATAGTCATTATGAGGCGTACTGTTCTGCTGAGCGAAAGCCCCCAATACCAGGCGGGCAATCCGACCGTTCATCGGTGCCCCGCCGTTGAGGACTTCATGGATAGCAGCGGTGATCGCTTCCTCTGAGGCATCCTTAAGAAGATAACCGGATGCACCCGCACAGATTGCGCCATATACCTTGTGAGGGTCGTCGTGCACCGTCAACATGATGACATGTGTGCTGGGTGAAAGAGCCTTGATGGCGCTCATGCCGGTGATCCCATCCATGCCAGGCAAGCCCACATCACACAGCACCACCTGGGGCAGGGGTTCGGTGCGGATGGCGGCCAAGGCCTGTTCGCAAGTGGAATATGTGTGTACACAGTACAAGCCGGAAATCTGGTTGATCTGCCAGGCGACCATCCGGCGGTAGTCAGCGTTGTCTTCGATCAGCCAGACCGTCGTTTTCGTTGTGACCGTAGTGGTATTCATTTCAGGGAATGGGGACGGTGAAGGTTGCAATGGTCCCGTTGCCGGGTTTGCTTTCGATGTTCAAGGAGCCGTTGAGCCGAAAGGCACGCAAGCGGATATTCTTCAAGCCATTGCCGGTGTAGGTCGTGCGAGTGTCGAAGCCGACACCATTGTCGCGCACCCTGAGTTGCCAGAGGCTGTCCAGTCGGGATATTTCAATCTCGACGCGCGAGGCGCGGGAATGCTTCGCGATATTAGCGAGCATCTCCTTATAAAGCAGGAAGATGTCCTGCCGAAATTGCGGTGGCAAAGTTCGGGTCAGGTGTGCTTGCGCGCTCTGGAACCGGCATTCAATACCCGGGAGCATGGCATTGGCCGTTTCCTTCATGCGCAAGATGAGATCCTGCAGGGTATCGTTTTCCGGATTAATGAACCAGGCGATCTCGCGGATGGAGCTCGAGGTTTGGCCCGAAATACGACTAATGGCGGCTACATCATCGGCGGCTTCTGTTCCGGCTGATCCCCCTTTTTGAAGTTTGCGGGCCAACAGCGAAATAGTGCTTAGATTGCTTCCCACCTCATCGTGGAGATCAGCGGCGAGACGCAAGCGAAGGTTCTCTAATTGACGAAACCGCGCAAGACGCACCCGGTGGATCCCCAAGGCCCCCAGCATGACTGTAGCGACGATGGCCAGTTTGAACCACCAGGTTTGCCAGACATGTGGGAGCACCACGAACTCCACGAAACCGCCCGGTTCGCTCCACGTGCTCTCGCTATTACGGGCCAGCACGCGAAACCGGTATTTTCCAGGATAAACATTGCTGTAGTGGGCCGATCGCCGTGCCCCGGCTTCAACCCAATCGGTATCCACACCTTCGAGCTGGTACTTGAACCGGGTCCGCTCTGGCGTACGAAAAGCCAGGGCGGTATATTGGAACTCGAGTTCACCCCGCCCCGGCGGAATCCGGACAGGGGCCGCCACTGACAAGGTTTCAGCAGGTGGAAAGGCTTGTTTGTCGGTGAGGATTCGTTCCAGAGTCACGGGAGGCGGAACAGGATTTTCCTCCTTGAGTGAATTGGGATCGATGACCGAAAGGCCCTTGACGGTGGCGAACCAGAGGCGGCCGTCTTTGCTCTTCCAGGCTGAGGGCTTGGCCACCATGCTACAGACTTCGCTGGCCAGACCATCTGGATTGCCATAGGCAATGCAGTGGATGGCGTTGATGGACCCGTTATCCAGTCTATCGAGATCGTTGCGATGGACACGGAAGATGCCCCGGATGCAAGTCATCCAGAGCCAGCCATTCTCATCTTCCACGATTTCGTAAATGCTATCATTGAACAATCCCCGCTGGCTGGTATAGGCGGTGAACCGGCCATCGCGGAGCCGATCAAGGCCCCCGCCCGAGGTCCCGATCCACAAATTTCCATGATGATCCGCGTAGAGCGCTCCAGTGGTGGTATTGGAAAGCCCGTCAGCAGTGGTGAATCGCACTAAGGTATCCTGGCGCAAGCGCCAGAGGCCGTCGTTGGTTCCGATCCAAAGATCTCCTTGATCGTCTTCGCAAATCGCCCGGATTACTTCCTGCGGCATGCCATGTTCGGTGCCAAAGGGGCGGATGGTCTGACCCTCCATCCGGTAGAGTCCCCGGGTAGTGCCAAGCCAGTAAGCGCCGGAGCGATCCTGGTGAACCACGCGTACGGCGCCACCGGTCAATCCATCTGCGTCCGTGTAACGGTGGACCGATTGCTGATCAAATCTAAAGAGCCCGCCATCCCAATCGGAGCCTGCCCAGACTCGTTGGGCGGAATCCTCGCACAGCCCCAGTGCCAGGGATGAACCGTCGCAGGTGAGCGCAGTGAAAACACCGTCCTTAAGCCGGTTGACCCCGCCGCCCCACGTCGCCGCCCAGATTACCCCGTCTTTGCCTTCGAGAACGGAGGTGACATTGTTGCAGGAGAGACCGTTTTGCTGGGTGTAGCTGGTGAAAGGATGCGAGTTGAGGCGGATCAAACCATCCCGGGAACCGATCCACAAATTGCCCTCGCGATCTTCAAAAATCGCGTTGACCAGGTCAAACGCCTGGCCTTGCCCGTCTAATTGGCCGATGATTTTCGGGTCTACAAACTGTGAAAGCCCACCATAGCTGCCAACCCACAAGTTGCCGCGCCGGTCCCGTTGTATGTGAGTAATGATATTGTTTGCCGGGCTGTCAGTCATCACAAAGGTGGTGACCTGTCCTTTCTGAATGCGGCTCAAACCGTTGCCTGCGCCGACCCAAATCGTGCCGTCAGGATCGCAGAAGAGGGCGCGTGCATCGTTTATCCGCAACCCATCTGCCATCAAGAAACGGCGGATCACGACTCCGTCTTTCCAGCAATAGACGCCCGTGGGCGTGGCAAGCCACAGCTGGCCCTCTTGATCCTCAACCATGCCTCGGACCACATCGGACGCAAGGCCGCTGTTCGTGCCGAAGTTGACGAATTTACCATCCCGGTAGCGGCTCAACCCACCCAGCGTCGCAAACCACAACGAGCCATCGCGGGTTTCGAGTGTCGGGCCGAGGCAGCTGTCGTTCGCCAGCCCGTCGGCCTTCCCGTAGCGGGTGAACTTCCCGTCTTTCAAACGGAGCATGCCCCCGCGGCCGGTTGCAATCCAGAGGCTGCCGTCCTGGCCCTCCTGCAAGCCGAGGATGTTGGCGTTAAGCATTTCCGGCACGTTATTTTTATTGAACCCAACGAAACGAACCCCATCAAAGCGCGCCAACCCAAACTGGGTTCCCACCCAAAGGTAACCATCCCGGGTTTGCAACACTGCTTGCACGCAACTATGCGGCAACCCGTCATCCATGCGCCAAAGCCGGGAACCATATTGTGAGACTACCGTGGCCCCATTGGTCGCCTGTGCCAAAAGATAAATGAGGAGGAAACCAACGAAACGGCTCGTCTGGCCATACGAAAGAAGCGGGCAGGTTTTTGCTTCGCGGAACACCTGGCCGAGGATAATGGTTGCATCGCGGGATGTAAAGTGGCTCGTCGTTGCCAACTGAATCGCGATCTGCAAATGGGTGTCTTCTGGCTACCGCCATCTGCTGGGCCGGAAGCTTGCAAGGTTTTTCTTGGGGGCATGCCTGCTGGCGGCACGGAGCCGACTGCAGGTCGCAATTTGTTCTGTGGGCTATGGGCACAAACGTGCCTTTTGCATGTTTTTACTTGTTTCGCCTGTCCCAGGCGGTTAATCACTAATGATTACTCCATTTAACCGGAATTTTGATGTCGTTGTCTAAACCGAGAATTTTCAGTTTGTTGCTATCGTTTCTGGCAGTTGTAACCTTAGGTGCCGCTCCGGCGATTATTCCGCTGCCAGTGCAAACCCAGATTCGTCCGGGAATCTTTACACTCTGCCCCACGCAACAAGTTGCTGGTGCTTTCGGCCACGCAATAGTCAAGATCCTGGTGGACAGCTCCTCGTTCGAAAACGGTCAGTACCTGGCAGCGACCTTGCGCAAATCGACTGGCTACGAATTTGCGGTGGTTACTAATTCCAGTGCAGGTCCGGTTCGTGCCTCTATTTTATTGACCACTGTCAATGCGCTCCCCGCTCTCGGCCCTGAAGGATACGAACTGACCGTCGCCCCCGATGCGGTGGTCGTCCGGGCTCCGGCAGCAGCTGGAGTGTTTTATGGAGTGCAATCGCTTCTTCAATTGTTTCCGCCTGAGGTTCTCGCGCAGAGACCCGTTGCCGGTGTGCAGTGGACGGCACCGTGCGTGTACATTCAGGATCAACCACGGTTCGCGTGGCGGGGTGTGATGTTGGATGTCTCCCGGCACTTTGTGGATAAACAGGAGGTAGAACGCCTGCTGGATGGGCTGGCCTTGCACAAGATCAATACTTTTCACTGGCACCTGGTGGATGACCACGGTTGGCGAATCCAAATTCTTTCCTATCCGCTTCTGACGTCTACTGGCGCCTGGCGAAATGGCATCGATTACGGTCAGAACCCGTCCGCGAGCACGGCTTACAACTTGTCCGGGCAATATGGTGGCTATTATACGCAGGACGACATTCGCGAAGTAGTGGCTTATGCCCGGCAACGGCACATCACCGTCGTGCCGGAGATTGAGTTGCCGGCCCACTCCACCGCAGGCCTGAAATCTTATCCGCAGTTCGGCACAGGTAACTCCGGTTACAACATGGACAACATTGGCTACGGTATTTCCATGTACAGCTTGGCAGGGCCGGGATGCTGGACCTTCTTTACGAATGTGCTCTCGGAAGTCATGGGTCTTTTTCCTGGCCAATACATCCATTGCGGGGGGGATGAAGTGACTGCCACCGGTGATACGAAATGGACAACCTACTCTTACGATGCCAATCAAATGACGGCCCTAAGCATCACCAACGGCACCAGTAGCAGCAAGCTCCAGAGATATCAGCGCTGGTTCTCCACTAATATTTGCAGTTTTCTCCGGTCCAACGGGCGCACGATGGTCGGTTGGTCGGAATTTGAGGCGGCAGGCACCATTACCAACGCAGTGCTGATGGACTGGCTGGGCACATACACCTCGGCGACCGCCTCGAATGGCCAGTATGTCGTCGTGGCGCCCAACGGCATCAATTATTACGAAGAAAATGATTCCAACACCTTGATTAACGAACCATTTTTTCAAGTCGGCAACAACCCCTCCTACAAAACTGTCAGTGATGTCTATAATTTTGAACCTGTGCCTGCGAATTTGGATCCCTCTTTTGCGGGCTACATCCTGGGCGCACAGTGTAATTTGTGGACTGAATTCGTGCCCTCAACCCTGAACGTTCAATATAAGATGTTCCCTCGAGTCTGTGCTGAAGCGGAGATGGCCTGGACGTCTAAAACACAAAAGAATTTCACCGATTTCACCAACCGGTTAACGGTCGATGTCCAGCGGTTGGCTCAGATGGGTCTCAATTACAATCGTGAGACAAATACACTGATCGGTTCCTGGGGACCATCCGTTCCGACGAGTCCCACAACGGTGAATTATGACATTACCCCCTATGTTACCAAGGCGGGTGAGATTGACGTAAGTTTCGTTTACACTACGGGTTCCGACGGCATCAACGTTTACTCGGTGACCCTGTTCGAAAACGGCACGCAATTGGACATTAATACCTTCACGGGATTTACAGGATTGGTCAATTTCACGCAGACGGGAAACTCGCTGGGTGGGGTTGCTTATTATGTGTTGCACCTGCCCGCATTTCATCCTGGTTCCACCTACACCATTCAGGCTTCCATCGCCGAGAATGGCATCCACGCCAGCAGCAACGGAAAGGTCTTTCTGCCCAATTGGAACTGAATGAAAGCGCTGCTCGCCATTTTAACCGTTTTCCTGTCGCTCGCGTTTGTGCCGCTGTCGCACTCCCAACCGTTGACTGTCAGCACCCTCGCTGGCAACGCCGGACAGGGCAGTGCGGATGGCAACAACAGCAGCGCGCGATTCAATCTGCCAGGCGGTGTGGCCGTGGATAAGACCGGGAATTTGTACGTGGCCGATACGGCGAATCACACGATCCGAAAAATCAGCGGGGGTGTGGTTAGCACCTTCGCAGGTTTGGCTGGCGTCAGTGGCAGCGCTAATGGCAAGGGCAGCGCCGCCAGATTCAATCAACCGCAAGGGGTGGCTGTCGATACCAACGGCATCGTATATGTGGCCGATACCGGCAATCACATCATTCGAAAAATTGCGCTGGACGGGACAGTCAGCACCCTCGCGGGTGCAGCGGGAAATCCGGGCACTTTAAATGCCACCGGAACCAACGCACAATTTTACGAACCCGAGGCGGTGGCTGTGAACGGCAATGGCTCACTCATCTATGTGGCCGATACGTGGAACCATGAGATTCGGCAGGTCACATCCGCCGGAGTTGTGACCACGCTGGCTGGCACTCCTGGTGTTATTGGCACCGGTTCACTCTTCTACCAACCGCAAGGCATTGCGGTGGGCAGCGATGGAAACATCTATGTAGCTGATACCGGGAACGGAACCATTCGCGTGATACCCCCCGGCGGCAGCGTGACCACGTTAGCCGGTTCCCCGGGCAATTATGGGAGCACCAACGGCACAGGCAGTGCTGCACAGTTCTATCAGCCGATGGGTGTGGCGGTGGCTGCCAATGGCACAGTTTACGTGGCGGACAACCTCAACCACACCATTCGCGCCGTCACTTCCGGTGGCGTCGTCACCACGCTGGCGGGCCTTGCAGGCAATTACGGCAGCAAGGATGGCACGGGCAGCAATGCGCGATTTTATGCACCGCAGGGTGTCGCGGTGAGCGGCAGCACGGTTTTTGTGGTGGACACAGGCAATGGCACGATTCGCCAGATCAGTTCTGGCGGAGCGGTCACCACGCTGGCCGGCTCTGCCTCCATCGGAAACGCGGACGGGACCGGCGGCAGCGCAAAATTTTATTGGCCAAAAGGCACGGCGGTCGATGCCAGCGGAAATGTTTTTGTGAGCGATACGTTCAATCACACGATTCGCAAAATCACGGCCGCTGGGACTGTGAGCACTTTGGCTGGGACGGCGGGCAGTTCCGGCACCAACAATGGGGTGGGTGGTGGCGCGCAGTTCTACGCACCGCAGGGCATCGCGGTGGACACAGGTGGAAATGCCTACGTGGCCGACACCGCCAACAACGTTATTCGAAAGGTAACATCAGGCGGAACAGTCACCACCCTGGCAGGCACTGCGGGTGTCGAAGGGCAGGGGGACGGAACTGGGAGTAACGCTCAGTTTAGCGGACCGCAAGCCGTGGCATTGGACGGCGCCGCCAACGTTTATGTTTCTGATACCGGGAATCATACCATCCGAAAAATTAGTCCGGGCGGCGCCGTAACTACCTTTGCAGGATTTCCGGGCCATCCAGGGAACCTGGACAGCAACATGGACAACAATGGCACAAACACTGCCCGCTTTTATTCGCCCTCAGGTCTTGCTGTGGATAGTTCCGGCAACGTTTATGTGGCTGACACCGGCAACCACACCATCCGAAAAATTACCGCTGACGGTTCGGTGAGCACTTTGGCGGGGTTGCCGGGAGTGTGGGGCAACGCGGACGGAACAAATCGCGACGCCCGGTTTTTCCAACCTGAGGGCATCAGCATAGACAGTCAGGGAAATCTTTTTGTGATGGATTCCGGCAATCATACCATGCGAATGCTGATAGCTTCAGGCACCAACTGGATCGTGACCACCATAGCGGGCCAGCCTGACCTCGGTGGCGCCGCTGATGGAACGGGCAATGGCGCGCAATTTTATTATCCTGGCGGCCTCGGGCTGAACAACTCAGGATTTTTCGCTGTTGCGGACTCTGGCAATAATACCATCCGTGCCGGGGTGCCACCACCCGCCCATGTTGATCAAATCAGTGTTCTTGCCAATGGATCGGTGCAGCTGAGCATGAGTGGGAGGGCGAATACCTCTTACACCCTGCTGACCACCACCAATTGGACAGGTTGGGATGTTCTTGCTGTACTGCCGAGCGGGAGTGGAGTTTTCCAATATACCGATTCCTCAGCCATCGGCAACCGCACGCGCTTCTATCGGCTTCAGTTGGGGCCATGACGAATGCCGGTGCTGTAGGCACGTTTGTGCCCTTGCATTGAACAGTTTTTTTTGCTTACATGAACAAACAATATTCTCTTTGAGAGTCGAGGAATAACTGTGTAAACCGCTCATGCTATCCAGAGAAATAAATTAAACCATTCCCAATATAAGCAGCCCGCTCGTAATCCATTATGAAACCCCCCGCTCAACATCGATTAAAGTTCCTTCCTGCCATCCTCTGCCTCCTCGCCTTTAACCAAAGTGTTAAGGCGGTGAATCAATATTTTGATGTCAACGGTACCTCCGCAGGTTACGGCATCGCGAACGGCGGTACCTACTCTTGGGATGCTTCGAACTGGGCCACAAATTCAGGCGGGACTAGTGCCGTTGGACCCTGGGTGCCCGGAAGCTTTGCGAGATTCCCTGGCGGCGTTAGTGGTAACAATTATACGGTCACCGTCGCCAACTCTGAATCCATGGCTGGACTTTTCATGAGTGTCACGGGCGTGACCCTGAACATTAATGCCGTGGGAAGTGGCAATTTGAATGTCGCCGCTGGAGCTCAGGGATTTCTTGTGAATGGTCCGGTTATTATCAATGCTCCGATTGTCGGCACCGGCGGGGTTGGTCCGGAATACAACGCCTCAGGAGCCGCTGTCTCTCTTTTTGCCAGCAACTCGTATAGCGGAGGAACGTTTTTTGGGTTTACCGGCAGTGCTCCTCTTACGTGGTTCAACAATAATAACTCATTTGGTACCGGCCCCATGACACTGATGAATGCCACTAACACTTATTGGGCAATTCTTTCTGTGGGTGGCGCGCCGATTACGCTGGCCAATGCCTTTACAAATACAGTAGGTGGCGCTGGCATTAATTTTGCCAACGGCGCCAATGCCCCCGTGACCTGCACCGGTAATTGGGGTTTGGCTGGCAACTATACGTTTATTAGAAACAATGGCGATTCCACGGCTCCCCTCACTCTTTCGGGCGTCATCAGTGGCACTGCCGGTGTGAACTTCAGTGGCAACAACGGTGGCACGATTACCCTGAGTGGCACGAACACCTACACGGGCGGCACCACTGTCGCCTTCGCCACCCCAGCCGGCACCCTCGTGGTGCCCGCCAACGGTGCGCTCGCGGGCAACGTCACCGTTAGTTCAGGTGGGCTCAAACTCGACAAAGTTGGGGCTTTAAGCTCCTCCGCAAGTCTCAATCTTGTCAGCTCACTTGCCAGCGGTGCGGTTAATCTCAACTTCTCCGGCACACAAGTCGTCAGCTCCATCAATATCGATTCGATCTCCCAAGCCTCAGGTACTTGGGGTTCACCCAGTTCCGGAGCCCAAAACACGAGCTCCCTCTTCTCCGGCAATGGCATCCTCAATATCCAGGGAGCACCGGTGGTTGTCCAGCAACCGTCATCAATCACCAGATTTGATGGTCAAAGCGGAAGCTTCGCTGTGGTGGTTTCGGGCGCCGCACCGTTCACCTATCAATGGAAGTTCAATGGTAACGCCATTTCGGGCGCGACCGATTCAAGCTATCCGATTTCCAATCTGACAACAAATAATGCTGGCTCCTACTCTTGTGGTATCACCAACGCCTTCGGCGGGACTATCAGCCTTGGTGCTACGTTAGCGGTTCAGGCGACCAACAACTATTCGAGCGCCATTCTGGCTGACAGCCCGATATCTTATTGGCGCTTGGATGAGGCCAGCGGTACCGTTGCCCATGACGCAGTGAGCACCAACAGCGGCACTTACGTTAACGTGACACTCAGCCAACCCGGATATACGCAACTCGATCCCGATACCTGTATCGGCTTGCCGGCTTCCGCCGGACAGGGTTTTGTTCAGGTCACCAACTCCGCCCCATTCGCCTTCCCAGGTGTTACAACCTTCGCGCTGGAGGCCTGGGTGAACTTCACCAATGTGAACGGCGTCCAACGCATCTTTTCAACCTTCGCGGGAGTCGCTCCATCACGGGGCTATGCCTTTGGAATCAGCGGGGGCAATGTCTTGCGCTTTACCACATCCGGAGTACAGGATGCGGACCAAAGCCTGGCTACAGCGTTGGTGCCGGGCCTATGGTACCATCTGGTTGTTACGTGTGATTTGTTCAATTACCACTTCTATGTAAACGGCCATGAAGTCGGCACTCCCATTACTATCATTGGTGGCGGCAACACGGGCGTAAACCAACCGTTGCAGTTGGGATGCAACCCGGCAAGCTATATTGCTTCGTTTCCTACTGCGGCCGAGCAACTCAACGGCCGCATTGACGAGGCCGCAATTTACAACTTCCTGACCGCCGATCAGGTTTTGGCCCATTATAACGCCAAGCCCATTGGGCCGCCCGGGGTCGGACAGCCGGTGGCTACTCCATCCACGAATTATGAGAGCTTGTCGTCCGTGATTCAAGCGGTTGCCGATGGGCAGTCGCTACAGTACCAATGGTTTAAAGGAACCACGGCACTCTCTGGCCAGACCAGTAATACGCTCACAATCTCACCGTTGCATTTGAGCGACAGTGGAACCTACAAAGTGCAGGTAAGCAATCCTATGGGGACCACTAACAGCCCTGACGTGACGCTTACCGTGTTGCCGATCCCGACTAGTGCTACCGTACTCAATCTGACCAACGGTTTGGTATTACACCTGCCATTTGACGGTGACTATGCAGATATCTCAGGCCACAGCAACAACGGCACAAATGTGGGCGCGACCACCTTCGTTTCGCCGGGTGCCATCGGGGCGCATGGCTTGCACTACTCCACCGATGCAGACGTCGGAAGCACCAACTATGTGACTTTGGGCGTCCGGCCTGACCTGCAATTTGGGGCCAATTTGGACTTCACGGTTGCATTCTGGGTGCGTCAACCGGCTGGGTCCACCTACACCAATCTGCCTTTCTTCACCGACGCAGTGGGGTCGACCGCTCAGGGCGGCTTCGCCTTCGCTCCCTATGCAGGAACTGGCGGTGGTGGATGGATGTATACTATTGGCACGGTGACTTCGCCGAACCTGGCCACCACGTTCCCTGATGCCAATCTTATCAATGATGGAAATTGGCACCATCTTGTGCATGTCGCCAGCCGCACCGCGAATTGCACGACTTATCTGGATGGTATCCAGGTGGATTCACAGGCCATTACTATCTCTGGTAATATCAACACCACTAACGCGGCCACCATTGGTCAGGACCCGACCGGTGCCTATCCCGTAACGGCGCAGGCAGATCTTGACGATCTGGGTGTTTGGCAGCGTGCGTTGACGCCTTTGGAAGTCAGCGGCATCTATCTGGCTGGCGCGACCAATAGCGTAAGTTTCGCTCCACCCCCGCCGCCCCAGCCCGTGCCTGTGGCGCTTCATGTGCAGCAAAGTGCCGGACAGTTGCAGATCACCTGGACTGGGACCGGCGGCGTGCTCCAAGCTTCCGGGATTGTTTCCGGCACTTACACGAACGTCCCCAGCGCCAGCTCACCATACACCATCCCGGCTTCGGGACCGCAAATGTTCTACCGACTGAAGTACTAAAAGCCATCTCATAAACCGGGAACCTCCCATGGGTTCCCGGTTTAGCCGATTTGGCTCGGCGTTTCGCGGACAAGGCTCCAAGCATCACACTTGGAGCCTTGTTCTTTTGTATGTCCGATGACTGTCCGAACTGTGGAGAAAGTCCTCAAGCTTGGATGGCTGAAAGCCCAGTGCGCCCTAAGCTCCCACATCACCCGCGCGCATTGGATGGGTGCCGACGCCAATGTGAACCTGCGCACATGGCAGCACCTCATGGAGGAGATCGTTAAAACCAGGTTCGATGAAGTTACATTGCCAATTTACGGACTGAGGATATTAACCAAGAGGGATAAGATCGCGGATCATACGTGCAAAAAAACTGGCAGCCTTATGCAGTTTGATACCGCAACCATTTTGGAGACAGGCCGGGAACCAGATTACTTTTCCATGTTTATGGCCAATGCGCGAAAAGCGTCGTTCCAAGGAATTTCATTATTCTCCAGGCGATTGCGGGTGATGGGTTGCGTTGACTCAGTTGAGGATTTCGGGTGGCCCTTTCCAGATGAGCCGCAAGGAGTCCAACCGAGTACGGGCTTGCAGGATGGTTGTAGCTAATTGTTTCTGCTGTTCTTCCGCCATGATAATTTCCTGCGGACGGATGTGATCATTCACCTGCCTTAGTGTTTTTAAGCGCTGCACTTCATGGCCGAGCAGCTGATTCATCTCCTTAAGGGCTGCTTGCCGCAACGTCTCAGCACCAGTCTCGGCCAGGGTTGAAGCGTGATGTAACATGGCGGGAAGCGTGCCTCTGGCGAGTTGCTCATTATCAAGAAGCTTGTACGGTGAACCTTTTCGCAGTCTTTCTTCAAGGACTTTTCCAGGATGAGATTCGCTCACGTTTTCCAGTTTGTGATTTATCACCAGGCGAATAGGGGTGGCGGGAAGAAAACGATCCATATGCAATCGCGGCGCGGCAATCGCTTCGAGAATGAAGGCCAATTCAAGCAAAAGTGTTCGTTCCCCAGCTGTCGGCAGCACGGCAAAGGAGCAGTTTCCCGCTTCCGAGCCCAGCAGCAATTCCATGGCCCCGGTGACCATGGGATGATCCCAGGTCAAAAAGCCAATATCCTCCCGACCGAGCGCACGACGTCGGTCGCACGTGGCGATCAAGCCTTCCGCCGGCATGGCGGGAAATGAATCCGTGATAATACCCTGCGGATTTAACTGCCAGGTGTGCGGCGCGAGTTCTTCAATGTGCACTCCAAAATGGTCGAACATGGAGAGCAGGTAATCTTCCAGATCGGTTTGTCGGTCTTCCTTTTGAATTAGTTCAATGATTTGCCGGGCCACCGGGGCACGAAAAGAATTCATCTCCAGAAGCCGGTCGCGGCCCTGTTCGAGGACCTGGCGCAATTCCCGCCGTCCGTCAGCGGTTCTTTCCAATAGATCTGCCAACTCCTGATCCGCTTCAGATCGGTCAGCGACAGAAAATTCGAGGGCCAGATCGTGAACGGCCCGGCCGAACCTGAGCAGCAGCTCGTTGCCGCCCTCAAGATTTTTTTCAAAGGCATCCAGGCCCTCGTGATACCACCGGGCCAAAACCTCCTGCGGACTGTGAGCAAGGTAGGGGACATGGATATGAATATCCTTGGTCTGCCCGATTCGATCGAGTCGGCCAATGCGTTGTTCAAGCAGTTCGGGATTTAACGGCAGGTCAAACAACACGAGGTGATGAGCGAATTGAAAGTTGCGCCCTTCACTCCCGATTTCCGAACAGAGCAGGAGCCGCGCACCATCCGCCTCGGCGAACCAGGCGGCATTGCGATCACGTTGCACCAAGGTGAGACCCTCGTGAAAGATACCAGTTTTAATGCTAACGTGACGACGCAGTGCCGCATCAATCGCTTCCACCTTTTCAATAGTGCGACAGATCAGCAGCACCTTTTGTGGATCGAGCTTTTGCAGCAAGTCAACCAGCCACAATATTCTTGGGTCCTTCGTCAGATCGAGTGATGCTTTAAGGTTTGCTTCACCGGCATCGACAGCAAACTCTGTGGATACCCGGTCCAGCCATTCCTCTGCCTTGGGGCCAGGATCCAGTTTGGCCAGATGCGCTGAACGTTTGGGAAAACCGGTCATGCCGGCTCGGGTGTTGCGGAACAGCACCCGTCCTGGACCATGCATGTCCAACAGGTCTTTCAATAAAGCCTGGGAAGCTTCGGCGTTACCTTTGCCCACTTTCTCCAGATGTTCCTTCAACTCCGCATTGTGCGCGAACAAGTTGCCCAGGAACGTGATGTCCTTTCGTGTGGGTTTTTTCCCCGTGAGCAACTTCTCCGCGATGTCTGCCGTGGGCTTATAATCCCGTGACTCGGCCAGAAAGCTTGCAAGATCGTGATGGCGATCCGGGTCCAGTAATTGTAACCGGGCGAAGTGGCTTTCCATGCCGAGCTGTTCCGGCGTGGCGGTCAACAAGAGCAAACCTTCCGACTGGCGGCTTAGTTCTTCCACGATCTGGTATTCCCGGCTGGGATTTTCTTTGGACCATTTAAGGTGATGAGCTTCGTCCACGACCAGCACGTCCCAGCCGGCAGCCACAGCCTGAGCCGACCGGGTCGGCGAACTGGCCAGAAAGTTGATGCTGGTCAATACCAGTTGATCATCCAGAAACGGATTGGCACCCGGATCGCCCGCTTCGATGGCGGCGCAACGTTCTTCATCAAAGATGTTCAGCCACACGTTGAAACGCCGAAGCATTTCCACAAACCACTGATGCACGAGCGATTCCGGAACCAGAACCAGGATGCGGTTGGCCCGTTCACTTAATAGCAGGCGATGCAGAATGAGGCCTGCTTCAATGGTTTTTCCCAGCCCCACTTCATCTGATAACATCACCCGGGGGGCCTGTCGACTGGCCACTTCCTGGGCGATATAAAGCTGGTGAGGAATCAGATCGATGCGCCCCCCGACAAATCCGCGCACCGGAGATTTTCGCAAGCGGTGAAGCAACTCCAGGGTCAGGCGTCGTAGTTCAAAGGTTGCCGGCTCATCGAAACGACCAGCAAACAACCGATCCTCAGGGCCACGCAGGCTAAGGCTGGCACTCAGTTCTGCTTCGGGCACCGCCTGGTCCTGGCCGACGTATAGCAGCAATCCCTCCTTTTCAATGACCTCCTTGACGGTCAGCTCTTTGTCATCATTTGTTTTCACCGTGTCGCCGATCCGAAACCGTACACGTTTTAGCGGTGCATTATCGCTGGCGTAGGTCCTGGTTTCGCCCGTGGCTGAAAACAATACCTGCACCCGACCTTCTCCTGTGTGTACGACCGTGGCGAGCCCGAGCTCCGGCTCCGACTCACTCATCCACCGCTGACCTGAAATAAACAAACTCATGAAATTGTCGCGGCTGTATGCAAGTTTTATCCGGCAAATGCAACCTCCTAAACCACCAATGTTGCGCCGCCAAAATCAATATGCCACAAAACACCACTCTGGAATTCTGATGGCGCTGCCTTTTGGAAGCGATTTACTTCGACAGCTTTTTGGAAGAAACATTCGCGCACCTGATGAAGCAAGCCTTCGACTATGACTATCTTTGGATCCAAACCAGCGTGCCGCTGGGAAGGAAGTCGTAAAGTGGCATCAAATCGTTTGCTGCAAGATGAATACAGCCGTGGGAGGCGGGACGTCCCAGAGATGGCTCATCGCCAGTTCCGTGGATGTAAACGTAGCGGTCATGCGTATCTACATTTCCACCACGATTCAAGCCTGGTTCCAATCCCTCCAGCCACATGATACGGTGGGTAATCGACGCGAGCGGCAATCCCTGCCACGTAAAACCGATGACCTGCCGGCTTTTAAATACGGTTCCGACTGGCCAACCTCCACCGATCTTTTCGGCGATACGATGCAATCCCAAAGGAGTGCAATTGGAGCCTGCCACCGAGCCAATGCCAAACCGGGAGGTGGAGCAGCGATATTCCTTCGTGAGCCCATACGCCGGGAAGGAGCTTTCCGGGCAGGCTGCGGGGTTCCTCTCGAACAAGCGGGCGGATTGAGTGGTAATCTCCACCGTGAACAGATATCGCGTCGGCACGATTCCTTGTTTGCGACAGGCAAGAGAAACACCGCCCGGCAGTCGTGCGGAACTGATCATACCGTTAAGGGAAGCGGAGAGGACGCGGGAGTTTCAGAAAGCTTCTTGATGAGCACCTTGGAATTACGGCCGCTGGCGTCATATTTTTCTCTTCTCACCGGTGGCAAGGCGTCCGGTGTCCCTTCAATGAATCCAGCCTTGGATTGAAAGTAATTAAATGCCTGCGTCGATAAGGTGATTAGCTCGTTCAAGCCCATCTCCCTCGATCGCTTCTCGACATATTGAATCAGCTTTTTGCCGATGCCCTGATTTTCGTGTGAAGTGTTTACGTACAGGCAGGCCAGTTCGCCCACTTTTTGTTCCGGATACACATGTAGTGCCACGCATGCCACGGGATTCTTATCAATTTCAAAAATATAATAATCCTGCAATTGCTTCTCGATCATATTCCGGGTGCGCTTCAGCAATTCGGAACTTTGGACCGAACTCTTGGTCAACACCTGTATGCTGCGAATATCCTTCTTTTTGGCAGGCCTGATCTGTTGATACTCGTTGGCATAAATCAAGGTTCCGATGCCCTCGTTGGAGAAGACTTCGGCGAGCAATCCTTCATCCACCCGGCCATTGATGATATGCACACGCTGAACGCCAGCGGTGCAGGCGGCCACTGCATGCCGCGCTTTGGAGGCCAACTCAGCTGGAAAATCAGATTTGGCAACAGTCGCACTCAAATCCGCCACCAACATTTGCCGGATAAGCTGTCCTTGATAAAATAATCCTTCGGCAGTCGTAATATAAATCAGTTTGGTGGCTTTCAACGCATCGGCCACCGCGACAGCCACGCTGTCTGAATTCAGCCGATACGTTTTTCCATCACCATCAAATCCTAAAGGCGGAATTACCGGTACAATTCCCTGGGCCAGCAAGGTCTGCAGTAAGTCCACGTCCACCCGTTCGACTTTTCCAGTAAATAAGTGGTCAATGCCATTCAAGATGCCCAGCGGGTGGGCCACAATGGCATTCACATAGGCAGCGCGGAGATCGTTTGCTGAAAGGCCTTCCAAAATCTCATGCGTCAGACGATTCGCCGCGGTTAGTGCCAGCTTGAGGGTTTCCGCGTCAGTGATTCCTGAGCCATCGAGGTCGGACGCCTTTACGTGCTGCTCTTCAGCGAGTGCCTTGACCTGGGCGGCAGCACCATGGGCGAGAACCACGCGGATGTTCAGGGAGCGAAGCACTGCCACATCCAGCAGGATATTCGCAAAATTTTCGTCCGTAACAATGGCACCGTCCACGCTGATGATGAAGGTCTTTTCCCGGAAGCGTGGAATATATTGCAGGATACCCCGCAGATCAGTCGGTTTCACGTTGGTCTATAATCAGTTAAGTCGCACTGGCATGATAAGTAATCAGTTTCGCCACGGATTCAACTTAAAGTTATTCACATTTTTGCGATAGCACTTGTTTTAAGGAGGCCAGGCAACGGCTGTTCTCCTGCGCTGTGCCCACTGAGATGCGAATCCATTCCGGCAATTGATATCCGCCCATGGGCCGGACGATCACGCCGAGTTTCTGGAGATCATTGAAAACACGTTGACCTTCGCCGACCTTGACCAGCACAAAATTGGCCGACGACGGAACAAATTCCCACCCAAGTTGTCGGAAGGCATGCTCCAGGAACTGCAGTCCTTGCGCATTATTTTGGCGGGTTTTGCTCATATGTTCAGCATCGTCAAGCGCTGCCAACGCCCCCGCCTGGGCGATGGAATTAATGTTAAACGGTTGACGCACTTTCTCCAAGGCGGTGATCAATTCGGGTTGGGCAATGCCATAGCCGAGCCGCAAACCTGCCAATCCGAAAATTTTCGAAAAGGTCCGCATCAGCAGCAGATTTGGTTTTTGTCCTCGCCGAATCAGGGGAAGCAGGTCAACCGGCTCGGGAAGAAACTCGATATAAGCCTCATCCATCACCAGGAGAACATGATCGGGAACCTGATTGATCAAATTTACCACATCTTCACGGGATGCGAGCGTGCCGGTTGGATTGTTGGGGTTGGCAACGAACATCACCCTGGTGTTTGGTTTGATGGCTTTCAGCATCGCTGGCAAATCATGACCGTAATCTCTGGCAGGAACGGAAATAACATTCGCACCAAAAAGTTTGGCCATGATCGGATAGATCGCGAAGCAGTATTGGGAGACCACCACGTCCACTCCCGGCCCCATCATGGCATGCCCGACGAATTCGATAATTTCATTGGAGCCATTGCCTAAAATCACGTTACCGGTTTCAACCCCGAGCTTTTCAGCCAGCTTTTGTTTCAGATAAAAAGCGTTTCCGTCCGGATAAAGATGAAGGTTCGACAAAACCCTTTGCATTGCCGCCAGCGCAGCAGGGGAGGGGCCGAGCGGATTTTCATTGGAAGCGAGTTTAATGATATCCGAAGCAGGCAAGCCAACCTCGCGCGCCACTTCTTCGATCGGACGGCCAGGCTGGTAAACAGGCAGTGTTTGCAGTGCTGGATTTAAAGAGAGACGAGAAGTCATATTAGAGAAGCTCCAGGATTTTATTTACGTCCACGTTCTGGGCGATGAGGTCACGGATCAAAGTTATTTTCTGCGCATCCTCGGGGCGGGTTTTTACTGTCAGGTCATGTACTGCTGAGGCAACTTGATAGCTATCCGCTGTCGCCAACATGACAGGAATGGGCATGGAGCGAATGACCTTCAGCACGCTGGAGCTTGGCCGGAGATTTCCCGTCAGCACAATTCCAGCCATGCTTTGTTCGCCCTGGCCTTCGATGCTGGTACAGGCTGCCAGGATGATGTCTTCCCGGTCTCCGGGCGTGATGAGCAAAACGCCCTTCTTGAAAAAACTCATGGCATTGTGAGCTCCCATCGCGCCTACAGCCACATCTTCAACAATGTTATTTAACCGGTCAGTCTGGTTCAGCATCTCGGCTTTCAACTCTTCGCGAATCAAATCAACCGTGGGGCTTGAAAGCACACTTTGATGAGGAATTACACCCAGCAACTCCAGCCCCTTTCGTTTCAGTCCGCGCCGGGCGAATTCGGTGATATACTCAATTTTCGTTCCCACCACCTTGTTGAGGATGACACCGATGATCTCAACGCCTTCCTTTTCAAACAGAGCCTGATTCAAGGCAACCTCGTCAATTGGTTTCCCAATGCCGCCTTGGGTAACGATGATTACTTTCGCCCCGAGAATTTTGGCTACCTGGGCGTTTGATAAATCGAACACAGAACCGACACCAGCATGACCTGAGCCCTCGCAAAGGACAAATTCCTTTTCCCAGGCGACACGGTCGAAAGCTTTTTGGATTTTTTTGACCAAAGCTTCGTTGTTTGAGGATTGTAAATACTTGCGGGTAAAATCCGGTTCCACCGCAATCGGGCTCATGTCCCCCAATGGGCAGTTGAGGCGATAAACGCTGTCCATTAACACCGTGTCTTCGTCGATTTTCTGTTCTTCAATTTCAACGAAACGCTGGCCGACAGGTTTAATGTAGCCGATGCGTGGGTAATGTTGCTGGAGCGCGGCAATCAGCCCGAGGGAAGTCGTCGTCTTGCCGTCATTCTGACGGGTTGCTGCAATAAAAACACGAGGAGTGACTTTGTTCATTAAAAAATCTCCACCATTACCGGTGGTATAGAGTTCTGTGGCACCAAAGCTGGGAGGAAATTCACCCTATTCTCCGGGAAGCTTATCACCTGCGCCGGGATAAAGTTTGCTATATTCGATGGATTGCAATCCCACTATGGCAGCCACGCCCAAAATATCATGGGCATTGGATCCGCGGGACACATCCGCTGCCGGCCGATCCAGCCCCAGCAGGATTTGACCGTAAGCATTCGCGCGGGCGACATGTTGGATGAGCTTGCTGGCAATATTGCCTGAATTCAGATCGGGGAAGATTAATACCGTCGCCCGCCCGCCCACTTTGCTGTCTGGCAGCTTGCGAAGAGCAATTTCCGGCACTAACGCGGCATCCACCTGGAGTTCGCCATCAAAATCAGCTTCCAAATTAATTTGCTGCGCCTTTTTCACCGCCAGTGCTGTGGCTGCCTGGACCTTCATGATGGATGGGTGTTTGGCGCTGCCCTTGGTTGAGAAGGAGAGCAGGGCGCAACGTGGACGGGTTCCCATGATTTGACGCGCCAGCTGGGCGGTTGAAATGGCAATATCAGCGAGCTGTTCCACTGTTGGTTCAGGAATGACGCCGCAATCCGCCATGAACAAGGTTCCGTTTTCACCAAACCGAGTGTCTTCCACTTCCATCACCATGCAACTCGAAGCCGTGGAGGTTGTGGGGGCGACTTTAATGATTTGAAATAGTGGGCGGAGTACGCTGCCAGTGGTCTGGTTGGTACCAGAGATCATGCCATCAGCCTGATGCATTGCCACCATCATGGCACCGTAATAATTCGGCAGCAACATCGCTTCTCTGGCTTCATGGGAGCGCAGACCTTTCAGGCGGCGCAGGGATTCAAAACGGCGGACAAAGCTGTCCAGATCTTCGCTTTCGGCCGGATTAATGATGCGAACACCTTCCAGCGACACATTGAGGCTCTGGGCAGCCTCTTTAACCTTCGTGCGATCTCCCAGGAGGATGGGGACGCCGAGTCGAAGCGAGTAAAATTGGCGCGCGGCCTGGAGCACGCGAGGTTCCGTCCCTTCAGGGAAGACAACTCGCTTGGGATGTCGCTGCAACTTTTCGATGACACTGCCAATAAAACGCATGGAGGTTAAGTAGCCGAGAAAGGTGAATACTGCAATGTCAAATGGCTTGATTTCGGGAATCCATGTGAGGTTCCAAATTTCCAAATTCACCTGCAAGCGAAGTGAGGCATTGCCCTCTAATCGTCCCCTTCCTTCAAAATCTCGAACTTGGCCGCGCCCTCACTGATCAAATTCACAATCACGCCCCTTTTTGTATCGAGATTTTTGATGAGCTCGCGAAACTCCTTGGGATCGCTGACTCGATGCTGATTGATCGAAGTGATCACATCACCGACTCTGATGCCGTTGCGAGCGGCCAGGCCGGTTTTGTCGACTGAGGTCACGATCAATCCCTCGGTCGCGTTCACATTGTAATGTTCAGCCAAATCGCGCGTTACTGCCTGCACTTTCAATCCCAAAGTTCCGCTGGAGGAATCGATTTTGGGATAAGTTTCGTTTGATGCAACCAACACATTTTTGTCCTCATATTCGCCCGGCTTGACGATTACTTTGAGGCGCTGGATGTCCTTGGGACTGTCTCCCTGGCGCACGACATCCAGTTTTACATTTTGACCAATTGTCTTGCCGCGCACAGCGTCTTTGAGTTGTTGCGAGGTGACGACGGCTTTGCCATCCACAGCGGTGACAACATCCCCTGGCTTGAGCTCTGACTTGGCGGCGGGTCCGGACGGCAAAATCTCCGTGACGACAACGCCATCCTGAATGCCCGGGACAAATTCCCGATATTCAGGATACTCGCGAAAGGAACGAATACTCACTCCCAACCAGGCACGGGTAAATTTTCCGTCAGTAATCAACTTGTCGGCGACTTCCCGGGCTAGATTGCTCGGGACGGCGAAACCGATGCCGGTATGCAGACCACGAATCAAGGTATTAATACCGATCACTTCACCATCGATATTCACGAGCGGTCCGCCACTGTTGCCGGGATTGATGTTGGCATCGGTCTGGATGAAGCTTTGATCGGTCATGGTGGGACTCTCCGGATCGGGCATAACAATGTTGGAACGGTCCTTGGCGCTGACATGACCGAAGGTGACAGTGTAGTCCAGGGCAAAAGGAGCACCGATGGCAATGGCAAACTCACCCACGCGGGTCTTGCTCGAGTCGGCCAACCGAGCCACAGGCAGACTTTGGGTGTTGATCTTGATCACGGCCACATCGGACGGGGCGTCCACGCCCCGGACTTCGGCTTGAAATGTGCGACCATCCTTGAGCCGGACCTCGATCTTTTCGGCATCTTCCACCACGTGACGGTTCGTCAGGATGAAACCATCCTCGCGGATGATGACGCCCGAACCCTGACCAGTGGATTTTTCCTGCGGAGATTGCCGGAAAAATTTCCTAAACTCGGGTGGCACACGGTCCAACGGATCTTCCCCATCATTCTGTTCCTGACCGGGCGGCAGTTTGAAGGGTGACTCAGTAGTCTTCTGGGTCACGGTTATGACCACCACAGATGGTGAGACCTCTTCAGCCACCTGCACAAAAGCCTGGTTTAACTGCCGGGCCAAATCCAAATTGGGATTGGGTTTGGGGACAGAGACATTCTCCTTCGCCGGAGAGGAGAGTGCCAGGGTGGATACAAGGATGGCAAAAATGGATAATAAGGAATGGAGCTTCTGACGTGTCATAAAGGGAAAGTGGTTTGTGGCTTTCAAAATCCGATGGTTTTGATCACGGTGCCAATGCATTGTGGTATATAGGCTTGGCCTGACAAGAGATTTCTTCCATATGGTCCCGGAGCCTTTATTTTCATGGGTATAAATACCACAATTGAGGAAAGAAGCATAATTTGTGAACCCGGAGGAAATATATTGATCACTTGAATTCCTGTGCATTGACTTGCTATAAAGGCGTGGATACGATGGTAGGAGAAAGAATTTACTTAAATGCTCGAAGTAATTGAAAAGCTGCTCATCCTTCAAGACCGCGACCGCAACCTCCAACGGGTCAAGACCGAACTCGCTCACATTGAGCCGGAACGGCAGGCATTGAAGGCGAAGGCCACCGGGACGCAAGCCAACCTCGAGGCTGCCAAGAACAAAGGGAAGCAGATTGAAAGCGAGCGCAAAAGGCTGGAACTGGACGTGGAGGCGAAGAAGCAACAAATCGAAAAATATGCGCTTCAGCAGTTCCAAACCAAGAAAAACGAGGAATATCGTGCTCTCGCCCATGAGATTGAGAATTGCAAGAAGGCCATTGTCGGTCTGGACGACCAGCAAATCGTTTTGATGGAGCAGGCGGAAGTGGCGCAGAAGGAAATTGGAGTTGCCACACAAGCGGCAAACGAGGCCCGTAAAGTGGTTGAGGGGCAGATCACGGGTCTGGGGCAGCGCGAAGAGAATTTAAAGAAGGAGCTGGCCGAGTTGGAATCGAACCGCGAGGAATTGGCAGCGGCGGTCGATGAAAGCACTCGCTCACGCTACGAACGCCTGTTAAAGAGCAAGGGCTCGAATGTAGTGGTGGGGATTCAACACGGCGTATGCGGTGGTTGCCATATGAAGCTGCCAACGCAGATTTTGCTCTCGACCCGGGGACAGCAGGAAATCGTTACCTGCATCAATTGCGGACGCATCCTCTTCTACACACGAGACATGGATTTGGCCGTCGCAGATTAAGAACCAATTATTATCTGGAAATTTTCCCCTGCAAGCTGCTGCTTGTCAGGGGCTTTTCTTTGCCTTAAAGTGATTGTGATTTTGGAAGGGCGGAGGATCGCTTTCGGCGCAAGCTGGAGGAGGAAAGTCCGAACTCCGTAGGGCTCGATGCCGCGTAACCTTTGCTTTCGGGCATTGGATACACGCGGGAGGCGTGGTCGAAAGACCTGCCGATGGAAAGTGCCACAGAAACTTAAACCGCCGTCAGCTTCGGCTGACGGTAAGGGTGAAAAGGCGGGGTAAAAGCCCACCGCTCCAAGAGAAATCGAGGAGGCACGGAAAACCCCATCGGGTGCAAGGCCAAATAGGAAACCGAGGAGCTGCCCGCTCCGCGTTCCGCGCAAGCGGAGCAGGTTTCGGGTATTGGCTGCTCAGACAAATGATTCTCTCCGTTCGAAAGAACGCAGACAAAATTCGGCTTACAGCCCTTCCAAAATCATCTCACGACCTACTGGGCAGAGGCAGTCGTTTTCTCCAGTACCACGGGCAGGCTTGCCAATCCGCAACGATCGATTGCAGTTATGGAAACCACCTCGGTGTTCTCGGCCAGGTTCTTTTTGAGAGTATCACCAGGCAGAATTGTGGTGCTCCACTTATCTCCAGACCTGGTCTGTAATACCCAGACGGAGATCTTCTCTTTTCCGGAAGTCTCCCAGCAAAGTTCGCTCCCACCAAATAGTGTTAGCTCAGGCTTTCCTGGTCCCCTGTGTTCAAGCCAGGGCGAAGCAGGAACGATTGCTGGTTCAGCATACAATCCTTTTTCTAAAGTTGTTGCGAGTCCACCCCTGTCATTTAAGAGGCATTTGTAGCTCCAGTGAATGACGCCGGCTGTGCCTTTGGAAATTTCACGCGTAATTTTGATTTGGTTTGGAATTTCCTGAGGGGATCTCTCGGCAAATTTCCCGGAATCAATCCCCGGCCAGATGTTGCGATTCTTTGTGTTCTGTTCGGTCCACCACTTCAACAGGCTCGTGAAGCTGAGCTCCGAGGGCTCAATCGCCCAATATAGCTGCGGCGCGCAATAGTCCATCCATCCGTTCTGAAGCCACTTCTGGGGGTCGCAATACAGGACGTTATAAGCATCGAAGCCCCTCTTGATGCCGGTGGGAACACCCGGTTGCCAGATGCCGAATGGAGCAAATCCTACTTTGACCCATGGTTTCGTGGCTTTCACGGATTGATACAGGCGTTGAACCAATACATTCACGTTTTCACGGCGCCAATCGGCACGATTCATCTTGCCACCGCTGTCCTGATAGCGTTTCCAACTGTCCTCATCCGGAAAATCGAGCTGGTGTCTATCTTCATCTGTCTCCTTGTAGGGATAGAAATAGTCGTCCATGTGAACACCATCGACGTCGTACCGTTTTACCACGTCCATGACGACGTTGATCGAATAGTCTTGAACCTCCTTTTCGCCCGGATCGAGCCAAAGGTACTTGCCATATTTCTTGACGAGGTTGGGATGCGTTTGGCTGATGTGGGTCGCGGCGATCGGGGATTTGTCCGAAGGATGGGCTGCGCGATAAGGATTGAACCAGGCATGCAGTTCCAGCCCGCGTTTGTGCGCTTCCTCGATGGCAAATTGCAGCGGATCGTAAAATGGTTCCGGTGGCTTGCCCATCGCTCCGGTGAGATAATAAGACCATGGCTCGATGGTCGAGGCGTACATGGCATCGCAGGCCGGACGGACCTGGAAGACGATGGCGTTCAAATGAGTTTTTTGAGCATTCTCCATGATGGCGACCATCTCGGCCTTTTGCTGATCCACCGGCAAGTCCGGCCTGGAAGGCCAGTCGATATTCGCGACTGTGGCGACCCAACCGGCGCGAAATTCCCGTTGCACCGCGGGCGGTTTGATGCTGGAAGATTTATAACTTGTATCAGCCGCCGGCAAAACCGTGGCTGTCAACAACAGAAGGCAAAGAGCAGGTGCAACTAACCGTATTGAATTCATCAGGGGCGCATTAATGCCTTTCAGACGATTTGTTTCAAGCCTTTGTTTATGTAATCGGCATGTGATGATGTGGTTAGGTGGGCTTGGTCGTAAGCAATTTAGATGACTTGCGAACAGATTTCGCCCGGCCTATGATTACCGCAGCAACCATTATGAACCGGATACTCGTTTTGCTATGTGCCTTGATGTTGGGCGACAGCAATCTTTTTGCCGAGGATCATCCCACTTTGGCGGTCGGTGCCGCAGCTCCAGATTTCAAACTGCCGGCAGTCGATGGGAAGAACTATTCCCTCAAGGATTTTGAAAAATCGCCGATCCTGGTCGTTGTTTTCACCTGCAATCATTGCCCTACGGCGCAAGCTTATGAGGAGCGCCTCAAAAAAATAGCGGAGGATTACGGCAAGCGAGGTGTATCTCTGGTGGCGATAAATCCGAATGATCCCAATTCCGTCCGGTTAAATGAACTGGGCTATACGGACCTCAGTGACTCCTTCGACGAGATGAAGCTTCGTGCCGGGGACAAGCATTACAACTTCCCTTATCTTTACGATGGAGACACGGAGGAAGTATCAAAGAAGTACGGCCCCGCCGCCACGCCACACGCCTTCGTTTTTGATAAGGAACGCAAGCTGCGTTATGTCGGACGCATTGATGACAGTGAACGGCCTGAGTATGTGAAGAAGCGGGAATTGCGCGACGCCTTGGATGCCATGCTCGCAGGTCGTGAAATCGAAGTGAAACAAACCAAGGCATTCGGCTGTTCAACCAAGTGGGCAGGGAAGCAGGAATCGGTGAAAGAGTATATGCAGCAGCTTTCCACTGAGCCGGTCAGTGTTGAGTTGGTGGATGCCGAGGGCTTGAAAGCTCTTCGCAAAAATGATTCCGACAAAATACGACTGGTCAATTTTTGGGCGACCTGGTGCGGACCCTGCCTGGGCGAATTTCCCGAGTTGATTGAAATTAACCGGATGTATCGGCATCGGAATTTTGAACTCGTCACGGTGGCCGCAAATTTCCCGGACGAGAAGCAACAGGTGCTTGAGATTTTACAAAAGGAACAGGCTTCCACAAAAAACCTTCTTTTTGGCAGCACCGATAAATACCAAATGACGGAAGCTTTTGACCAGGAGTGGAACGCCGCACTTCCTTACACGATCCTGATTGGTTCCAAAGGGGAAATCCTCTACCAGAAAAAAGGCGGCCCTTTCAATCCGTTGGAACTCAAAAAGGCGATCGTCAAAGCGCTCACGGAGGATCGATTCAAGTAAGCGCCTTCGATGACTTTCGCCAAAGTGCGAATAACTTTTGTTTGAAAGGTTCAGAACTCCCGGTAAACTAATGGCTTAAGGGTCATTTTACCCTGAAATAGTCATTTTAAGGTGCATATAAGTAACTTTGGTCCATACCAGCTTTCCTCCATTAGTTGTGCTCTTAACTCGAGGTCGCCACTGTATATGGTGGTTTTCGCTTTACTAAATCTCCCCTGTTGTGCTTCTTTTACCTAAGCCATGTATTTAAAGAATTTAACGGTGTTTGGCTTCAAATCCTTTGCCAACAAGACCAGCCTGAACTTTCAGCCAGGCGTGACGGCGATTGTTGGTCCGAATGGTTGCGGCAAATCCAATGTTTCGGATGCCATCCGCTGGGTACTGGGTGAACAATCAGCCAAGGCGCTGCGTGGCGGGGAAATGGCCGACGTTATTTTCAACGGCACTGATGGCCGCAAGCCGCTGGGCATGGCTGAAGTTTCCCTGACCATCGGAGGCGTGGATGATGAGCATCTCAAGGCCGCCGGCGTCGAAGTCTCTTATAATGAAGTCACTGTTACACGCCGGGTTTTTCGTGATGGTGGCAGTGAATATTTCATCAACAAGACCTCCTGCCGCCTCAAGGATGTGCAGCAGTTGTTCATGGGCACCGGCGTGGGCCGCACCAGCTACAGCATCATGGCGCAGGGGAACATCACCCAGATTCTTTCCAGCAAGCCGGAAGATCGCCGAATGATTTTTGAGGAAGCTGCCGGCATCACCAAGTTCAAGGCGCAAAAAAAGGAATCGCTACGCAAGCTCGAATATACTGAACAGAACCTGCTGCGGATTGCCGACCTGATTCGCGAAGTCAAACGGCAGATTGGTTCCTTGCAACGCCAGGCTGGCAAGGCTCGCCGTTACAAGCAACTCATGCAGGAGTTGCAGCATCTCGATACTCAGTTGGCCCGTCACCAGTTTGATGTTTTGCAGACCGAGATCAGCGAACGCCAGGCGCTTACCGAGAAGTTGCGGAATGACATCGAAATTGCCTCCGCCGAAGTGCTGCGTAAAGAGGATGAGATTGTGCAATTGCGCCAGCAGCTTTCAACGCTGGAACATCAGATCAGCGAGATGCAACAACGCGGGTTGGAACTGAGAAGCTCCATCGACCGCCAGGAAAGCCGCATTCAGTATAACGAAGAACGTTTGCGGGAACTCGCGGCTCAGAATGCCAGTGCATTGGCGGAAATTACCGAAGCCGAAGAGCGGCATCTGGTGGCCGAACAGGAATTGGATGTGCTGACGGACAGGCTGAGTGCCTCCACCGCAACTTTGGAACAGCACCGGGCTTCGCTGCAATCCAAGCAGGACGCCTTGCGCGAAGTTGAAGAGGAGTTGCGTCAACGCCAGGAAGCTTTACGCCAGGCACAGTCGCAGGCGTTTTCGCAAGCCCAACAGCTCACGCGCGTGCGCAATGAGATTAATGCCCTGGACCTGCAAAAGCAGGGCAATGTCGTGCGGCTTGAAAAACTTTCCGCTGAAAAAATTCAGCTCGAAGAGGAGAGAGTGCAGTTGGAATCGCGCCTGAGCGAATTTGCGGCCAACGTTGAGATGGAGAAACTCAATGTGCAAACGCAGCGCGGCACCGTTGAAGAAAGGCAGGCGCGCCTCAAGCAAATCCAGCAGGAGTTGACGCAACTTACCCAGGAGCTGGATGCCTATTTGCAGAAACAAGCGGAAAAACGTTCCCGTCTGAACGTCCTGCAGCAGCTTCAATCAGAGCACGAAGGGTTCAGTGCGGGAGCATTGGCGGCGTTGAAGAAAGCGGACCAGGTGCTGGGCTCGCTGGCTGATAAAATTCGCGTCCCTGATCAATACATCACTGCTGTTGAAACGGCGCTGGGTCATTACCTGCAGGTTGTAATCACGGAAAGTCCCGAAGCGGCTCAACAAATTTTGACCGACCTTAGCAATAACAAACAAGGGCGTGCCAGCATTGCTTCACTGGCTTTGGGTCTTAATGCCCCAGTGGCCGCCACTCCGCCTTCAGCGCACATGGCTGCGCTGAGTGTCATTGAAGCCGATGCCTCGGTTCAGCACTTTTTGCATAGCGTGCTGGGCCAGACCTTGATCGTGCCTGATCTCCAGACGGCCACCGCTGCCTGGCAGGAGAACCAAGGCGCTTTTGATTTTGTCACCTTGTCCGGCGAACTGCTGAACCGGCATGGAGTTTACACCGGTGGCTCGGCGCAGAGTTCGGGCAAAGCCCCCAGTTCCATCCTCGGACGTAAGAACCAGATTGCCGAGTTGGAGACTCATATCAGCCAGGCCCAGGAGCAGGTGAATGAACTGAGCCGCCGCAAGGGGGCGTTATTGAGCGAACAAACTTCCCTGCAAGCCGGCTTGCAGCAGGCCCAGACTGAATTGCGCCAGCAGGAAGTCGCGATTGCCACCCGCCAGGGCGAGTACAATGCGTTGCAGATTTCACAAAGGGTTTTGCACCAAAAGATCGATACCGTCATTTACGAAATTGAAAGCCTCGCTTCGCAGGAAGAGGAGGGCTCTCAAAAGCGCGCAGCCCTGGCCACCCAGATCAGCGAGCTCGAATCGCGCGAACGCTCATTGCAGGAAGAGGTTGCTCAACTGACTGCCTCACTGGAGGAACTTCGCCAGCAACGCGACGGGGCGACTACGGGGTTGACGGAAACAAAAGTGGCGCTCGCGTCCGAGGAACAGATTTGTTCCTCCTTCCGCCAGCAGCAGCAATCGCTCACGCAACGCATTCGCGAACTGGCCCGCCTGGTAGAACAACGTCGCTCCGAAGTTTCTTCGTTTTTGAATCGCAAGACCCAGGCGGAAAGTGAAATTCAAGAATCGCGTCGTCAGATTGAATCGCTACAAATCGATCGATCACAACTCAACGCGCAGGTGGCCGACCTGGTTGGCCAGAAGGAAACGCTTGAGCTCGACATCATCTCGCGTGATGACGATCTGAAGGAGCAGCGCCGCCGGTTGTCGGGCGCTCAGCAACAGCGCGGCAGCATCGAGGTGGAGTTGGCGCAGAAGAACATGTCAGTTCAGAATCTGCGTGAGCGCATCCAACAGAAATATCATCTAAACCTGGATGAAATTCGCAGCGAATGCATTACCATCACAATCGCTGAAGAAGGACCGGCAAAAGTGGAAACCTTGACGCCGGAGGAAATGGCGGCGAGCGGCGCTGCAACCGATTGGAATGCCATTGCCGAGCAGGTGGCCGGGCTGCAAAAGCGTCTGGATGAAATGGGCCCGGTGAACCTCGTGGCGATTGAAGAATACGAGGAAACCGAACAAAGGTTCAATTTCCTGAATACTCAGCACGATGATTTGGTAAAGGCCAAGGCCGAGTTGATGGAGATCATCAACCGTATCAATGGGCAGACGCGGGAGATGTTTACGCAGACTTTCGAAAAGATTCGGGACAACTTCCGCGCGATGTTCACTGAAGTGTTCGGGGGTGGAAAGGCTGACCTGATTCTCACCGGGGAAGGGGATGCGTTGGAAAGCGGCATTGATATTGTGGCGCGTCCTCCCGGCAAGCAGTTGCAGCAAATTTCTCTCCTCTCCGGTGGCGAGCAGACGATGACGGCAGTGTCGTTATTGTTCTCCATTTATCAAGTGAAGCCGAGTCCGTTCTGCGTGCTGGACGAATTGGATGCGCCTCTGGACGAATCCAACATCAATCGTTTTATTCGGGTATTGCAACGCTTCCTGTCGCATTCACAGTTTATCATCATCACGCACAACAAGCGCACCATCGGCATGGCGGATGTGCTTTATGGTGTGACCATGGAAGAGCATGGCATCAGCAAGATTGTGAGCGTGAAATTCCACAAGGCGGATGAGGTCGTGGTGGATCACAAGCCGATGCCTTTGGTGCCTCCGGCAACAGGTGGCACCTCGGTCGACAAGGTCGAGGATTCGTCCCATAAACGCGAGGAAACTATCGATATTGCCATGGCAGAGTAGATCGAAAAGCGGCGCTTCGGTGCCGCCTTTTTTGGGTGAACATTCACCGGATTAGCCCCGGGCGGCTCTTTAAATGCCCGGTGCCCAGGAGTAACTGTTTTGTGGGAAAAAGAGTTATGAGTAAGTCTTGCAATTCCCCGTGGACGGACGCAGAATTGCTATCCCAGAAGGATAGCGCTCGGGACTAATTTAAAATTTGATTTGGGCGACAGAACGTTTCTTCAGCGGGATTCCCCATCCCCACCTCCTTGGCGTCTGTTGCCCAAATCTTCTTTAGGCCGGTGTTCTGGACTCACCCAAGGCGAGAAGCTTTCATTGGTAAATTTCTTTACGCAACCTTGAATGGTGAATTATGCCTTGGAAGTATTTTGTATTTGGAACAAGTTTTGATCTTCGATGCATTTGAGAAATATATTCGGTTTCGGTCTGCTGACTTTGACCGCCTGCCTGGGTTTTTTTAGCAATTGTCGCGCAGAAAATTTGGCGATAGGACACTTCGGAAGCACAAACTACGGAGATTGGAAGATGACGGGAACGGCATTTAATTTGGGCCCCGCATCCGATGGCCTTTTGGCCAGGTTGGAGATTGAAAATGCTCGCGACAATCGAGTGGCCAGCAGTGAGATTGAAGGTGACGGGCCAACGGGAACACTCACTTCTCCAAAGTTCAGG